>JBILRJ010000115.1:0-8671 GCA_044372695.1 Spirosomataceae bacterium | reverse complement strand
CGCAATCCAGCGGTATCTACCAAACGAAATCGAACTCCACCCAAAATCCATTCGTCTTCTAAACTATCACGTGTGGTACCAGCTATGTCAGAAACAATGGCTTTTTCTTCGTTCAAAAGGGCATTTAGCAAGGTAGATTTGCCTGCATTGGGCTTTCCGATAATAACTGTTGAAACACCATTTTTAATGGCATTTCCTGCTTTGAAACTGTTGATCAAAGGACCTAATTTTTCAATTAACTGATTGACCAATAATCGTAAATCATCTCGATCCGCAAATTCCACATCCTCCTCGCCAAAGTCTAATTCCAATTCGATCAGGGAAGCAAAATGGATCAATTGCTCTCGCAGAAGTCCTAATTCTTTGGAAAATCCACCTCTCAGTTGATGCATTGCAGCTTGTTGAGCAGCTTTAGAATCTGAGGCAATCAAATCAGCTACGGCTTCGGCTTGCGCCAAGTCAAATGCACCGTTCAAAAAGGCCCGCTGTGTAAATTCCCCAGCACGAGCTAAACGTGCACCTTGCTCCACCAATAATTGCAAAATATTCTCTTGAATATATGGTGAACCGTGACAAGAAATTTCAATTACATCTTCTTTGGTATAGGATTTGGGAGCTTTGAAAAGCGACACCAATACTTCATCAATGATCTCCTCGTCCCTCACAATTCGTCCAAAATGGATGGTATTACCTGTTTGCAAAGACAGATTTTTACCTTTGAATACGGAGTTCACCAATGCAATGGATTGCGGGCCCGATAAACGGATCACACCAATAGCACCCACTCCCTGAGGTGTGGCAAGGGCAACAATCGTATCCTGAAATTCCATTAAAGCAAGTTTTGCAATTTCATCGCTACTGTCATATCTCCAGAAATCTTTAATTTTCCTGACATAACAGCCATCATCGGATTTAAATCTCCAGATAATATGGCCGAGAAGTTTTCCTCTGTTGTAGCAATAGTACAATCAGCATCAATGTTTTCATTGACCACTTCCCCATCCGATTTCACTACAATAATACCTGTAGGGAATGCAAATTTAAATGATACACCCAATCCACCGCGCTCTGTAGCTTGAGTTTTGATTCGTTCGTTGATTTCTTCGAAAGTCATGATATATATGTTTTGTGCAAAAATAGTAAATAGGTAGTAGGTAATAGGTAAAAGGTAATAGTTTTTTTCCTAGTATTAGCTAAACAATCTAGAACCTATTACCTATTACCTCTTACCTTACCTATTACCTCTTACCTTACCGCTTATTACCTCTTACCTATTAATGCGAATTAAGGGTTGAAATATCTTATAAATTTAGAAACTGTTAATTTGAACTTTTTAATTCCACGGATATCATCCGCGGTTATGCATATTCAACCCCTTAGGGGTTTTTGTAAATGCTACATCCTAAGTATATTTAGCCTGAAAGGCTAAAATGTGCATAACCTCGGATACCATCCGTGGCGAGAAAGAAAGATGATAGAAATAATAAGACAAACGTCTAAATTATTTCCTAGCTTCAAAAATTTGAACATGATCCGTTTGGCGTATTTATTAGCGTATTTTGATGCTTAAAAAGCGATGGCTATCTGGCACTTATCCTAAATTTGACACTATTTTTCCATCTCATTTTGTTGTTTTTTCAAACAAAGTATAAGCTTATATTTTATTATTTCAACCCTTAATTCGCATTATTACCTATTACCTATTACATCTTACCTCATACCTCATACATACCTCTTACCTTACCTATTACCTATTACCTCTTACCTATTACACTTCCCTCCCACAAATCACTTTAAAGTCGCAATATTGACAGTGATCCATGTTTTTTGTTTTTTCAAATGGTTCATTTAAATCTAAAATTCGATTTAGCCAATGACGAATTACCTCCTCCGATTTTCCAACAAAATCCTCAATGGACTCTCCTGGTGTAAAAGTTAAATCTGCAGAAAGTACTTTTTCCTTCAAATTTCGAAAGGAGATGATGCCGGGTTGAAATTGCAAATCAAGTAGACGTAAATTTTTTAGAAAAGGTTTCTGATTTTCATCAGGAAGTAGCAATTCCTTTACAATCAAGTATTTATATAGCCACAATTGAAATAACTTAGCTTTTAATTCTGGATTTGTGAGATCAGCAAATAAATTTTCTTCCACCTTCAAATCTTTTGCCTCAACTTTTCCAGTTTTATAATCAATGATTCGGAGCATATTTGTTCCTAAAACATCGATTCGATCCACCCTCCCTTGCACTCGAATGTTTGTGCTAATTTCATTTATTTTGATAGTTATTGAACTATTTAAATTTTCCTCCAATGCCACAATTTTAACTGGCTGTGATTCCCAAGAGGCGGATTGCTTAAAATAGAGACTTAATAAAGTTTTAGCCACTGATTTAAGAATGAAATTAAATCCTTTTTCCATCTCAAATTGACCTTCCTTTTCTTGAATTTTTTGGATAGCGAGCTCCAACTTTTCATCTATGTTGGCAATCCTAAGCTCTAAATCATCCTTCTCATAGCATCCATCATGGTTCAATAAAACTTCTTGATCCACCAATTCAAGAACCATGTGTACCCAAGTACCAAAAACATCTGAACCCATTTCTTCGTCTCTATCCTTCTCCGCCCGTAAACCAAGTACCTGAGCATAATAATATTTCATGCTGCAAGTAGCAAAGGTATTGACCGCGGAAGGCGAAAGTCCTTTGTCAGACAACTTTTGAGTCAATTGGGCTACTATTTCCTTCGACTTAGGGATCTGAGAAAAATCAGTAACGTTGGGCTTCAATTGAGATTTATCAAATTCCACCTGAGTTTCCAACCATTGTAAATTAGGATTTGCAATAGGCCAATCATTTTTCAATTGCTTGATGAAACGGCTCATCTCTTTGATGCTCGATTTTTCAGAAGGTAAGACGTAGGTAAAAATGATCTCTTTAGGCCTTTGTAATAAACGGTAAAAATGATAGGAAGTTACCGCATCTGCTTGCGTAAAAGTTGGTAGAGAAAAAGCATTCATGCTGGCAATGTCCAAAGGAATCAAACTTTCTCGTTTTCTGCCTCCAGGCAAACTTCCTTCGTTCATGGACATCACAATTACACGATCAAAGTCAAGCGTACGCGTTTCCAATAAGCCCATCACGTTAAGCGTTCTCACCTCAGAACCCTCAAAACTGATTTTTTTCTGTTTCAACAATTGCGTAAACAACAATTTTCCACTTTTTACCGAAATATCCGTGCGCCCTTTCACCATCTCAAAAACCACCTCAGACAAATCATGCGTAATCATCAAAGCTTCCGCCTGTTCATCCCAATCATCATCCGGTATCGATTGCATCAAGGTTTGACAAATGCTTTTAATTTTTATTAAAAGGTCATCAAAGGCAATGTCGTGATGAAAAAAAACAGATTCAAACAAAGGAAAAGAACTATTCAACTTTTGCAATTCGATTAAATCCACACGAATTGGATGATTCCTTAAAAATTCAGCCATTAATTTAATGCCATCCACTTTGGTTTTCTTTTTCAAATGACTGAAATACGTCACCACTAGCGGATGTTTAAAAAGCTTTTCTAGGGTATTGGAAGAAAATTTGCCATCTGAAGAGAATTTCCAAAGATCCCAAAATAGCTCCAAAAATGAGAACACCTGTGTTTTCTTGAGCGAATATCCCATTGTGATATTCAATCGGTTTTTGTAATGCCCTATGTAGGTCAAAACTTGGTCCAACAAAGATTCATCTCCTAATACCAATGCGATTTGCTCTTGGTCGCCGTATTCATTTTGCCATTTTTCTATAGCATCAAGAGCCGCATAAATTTGGGCACTGGGATTGGCCAATCCGATGATTTCCACTTTTTTGGCGTGCGTACTTAAATCAGAACCCATCCATTGAAAAGGTCCTTTAGATAAATAATTTTTGGAACTAGGATTGGAATAATCACGTAACCAATTTCCTGCTCGATGGTACTTATTGTCGATGTAATAATGATCCACATCCCAAAGTGTCTGCGTTTTTCCCTGCTGAATCAGCAGTCTTATCATCTCTTCTTCAGCTTTGGATAGGGCATTGAATCCGACAAAATACAATTGATCAAAATGAATGGGTGAAACTTTTTCTTGTTCCAAATTTTCAATCAATTGTCGATACACCATCCCTCGATAAGCCAAATTTGAATCCTTAAGTTTGGTTTGTAGTCGAGCATACACCTCCAACAAATGATCATACAATTGGAAATAAGCTTTTGTATTTGGAGTAATCAATGTGCTTGAATCCTCGATTCCATATTCTTTTCCCCACCGTTCAATGGCTTTGGCCTCAGACAAAAAAGAAAATAATTGAACCGGATCAACCAAATACATATCGATGGTATCGAAATCCTTCAACATCATGGCACCCCAAGAGATGAATCGATCAAAGTCAATCTTGGAATCCACCTCTTTGAATACATCAAAAGCTTGTAAAAGCAAATGAGCAGGATCAATCAATTCCATTTGAGTCATTTGCAATGAAAATTCCTCAATGGTAAAAATTTGGGGGGACAAAAATGGTTTATCCCCCATTTTGGCTAATTCTTTTTTAAGATATAAAACACCACGCTGTGAGGGTAACACCACACAAATTTTGTGTAAGTCCTCCAAGGCATATTGTTCCGTTAAATACTCAGCGGTTTTTCTTAAAAAAGATTTCATTCTTTTATATATTTCCTTTTTTCATTTCTTTCACCGCATAATCTACCGCACGAGCTGTTAAAGCCATGTAAGTTAAGGATGGATTTTGAGTGGAAGTTGATGTCATACATGCCCCATCAGTCACAAATACATTTTTCACCGCGTGCATTTGATTCCATTTATTTAGCATGGATGTCTTTTCATCTTTACCCATTCTCACACCTCCCATTTCATGGATGTCTAATCCTGGGGCTTGATGCGAATCACGGGTTCTGATATTTTTAAATCCTGCTTTGGTGTACATTTCAGTAAATTGCTCAAAAAAATCTTTGATCATTTTCTCATCATTATCATCATATTTGACATCAAAATGAACTGTTGGAAGTCCACTAGGATCCAGCTTCGTGACATCAATTTTAATTTGATTCGACTCTTTGGGGATCGTTTCTCCCATCATGTGGGAACCCGCATACCAATTGTTGTATTTAGGGTTTAATAAAGAGTTTTTCAATGATTCACCTAAACCCTCCCGATTAGCACTCGAAGATCGACCTGCATTCATACCCGCCGCATAGCCCCTTAGAAAATTGGTTTCTTGTTTATGGAGGTTTCTAAATCGAGGAATATAACCAGAATTTGGTCTACCTCCCTCTGATTTGAAATCTAAATAACCTTCATATTCAGCAGAAATAGACGCTCTGTAATTATGAAAAGCCACATATTTACCCAGTACACCAGAGTCGTTACCTAAGCCGGTGGGAAATCTACTGGAAGTTGAATTCAACAACAAGGCGTTGGTATTCATGGCGGCAGCGGTTACAAAAATCACTTTGGCAAAATATTCCACCATTTCTTTTGTGTGGGCATCTATGACTCTTACACCCACGGCTTTCGACTTCTTTTCATCATAAATAATGGAATGAACAATGGAATCGGGGCGTAAAGTTAAATTACCTGTTTTGGCTGCCCAAGGCAAGGTACTGGCATTTGAACTAAAATATCCTCCATATGGACAACCTCTTTGGCACAAATTCCTTCCAAGGCACTTGGCGCGACCTTGTTGATAATGAATATCTTGTGGTTCCGTTAGATGGGCACATCTCCCGATAATCACATGGCGATCTTGGTATAATTTCTTGATTTCTTTTTGAAAATGTTTTTCTACACAAGTTAATTCCATGGCTGGTAAAAATTCGCCATCTGGTAGCGAATCCAATCCATCTTTATTACCAGAAATACCCGCAAATTTTTCAACATGTGCATACCAAGGATCAATGTCTTTATAGGAAATTGGCCATGCAACAGCGAATCCATCACGCTCTGGCCCCTCAAAATCAAGTTGTGACCAACGTTGAGTTTGCCTAGCCCACAATAGCGATTTTCCTCCAACCTGATAAGCTCTTATCCAATCAAAGGGCTTTTCTTGTTCATAGGGTTGTTCTTTATCCTTTACAAAAAAATGTTTGGCATCCTCTCGAAACGCATAGCATTTACTAATAATTGGATTTTCTGCAATTTCCTCGTTGGTTAATCGGCCACGATGAGGCAACTCCCAGGGATTGAGCAAGGTTGTAGGATAATCCTCATTGTGAGTTACTTTCCTACCTCTTTCCAGCACCAAGGTCTTTACACCTTTCTCACAAAACTCCTTGGCAGCCCAGCCTCCAGCAATACCAGAACCTATTACTATGGCACCATAAGTGCGTTTTTCAGCATTCGTTAAATAATTCATATACAATAGGTTTATTTTTTGATGGGTGCACAACCGTTGAAGAATCCAGGAGCCATGACATAATTCAATTGCTCTGTCATGATCTTTTCGCTAGTCATAAAACCTTGAATCGTTAATCCTTTCAATGTTTCCAAAGCTTTTTTTGCATTGTCGCCGTAAGATCCACTTGCGATTTGAAACAAAAATGCTTCTTTTTCGCCAACTGATGCTTCTGAAAGTTTTTTTGTGTAGGTGCTCTGAAAAGATTGATCCAATGAATCCAAAAACACTTTCATGTCAGATTGAGCTTGTGGAGTGTAACAATCAGACAACATGGTTTGCACAAAAACCGGTACACCTAAACTGATTGCTCCCGGAATCTTTGACTCAGGTAGAATGGTATCCATACAAAGTTTGAAATTGGCATCTTGAGCAGGGCTTAGCTCGAAACCCTTCAAAACAAGGATTTCAGAAGGTTTAGCACCTAAATCATAAAAAACCACGGAACCCAGGACTGCCAGCGACATTCCTTTTATCCAATCTCGACGAGAAAAATCATTCATATTCAAAAGGTTTAAAATGGTAAAATAACTAGTCAAACAATAACCAACGAACACCATAACCAAAAGACCTTACCATGGCAGGGTGCAAATAGCTGGTGTAATAATTATCGGTCAAAAGTCCTTGATTTACGTTCGCAAATTTAAAGAACAATCGTACGCGATTGATGCGCATGGATAAATATATATCTGCTTGAATAAATCCAGGCAATTGAAATTTATCTTGTAAGTGATATTGCTGAATAGCAGGTTGATAAGCATCGGCAAAATAGGCCGATTGATGATGTAAATCGATGCCAAATTGCATGTACAACAGTTTTTTGTATTGAACATTCAAAGCCAAATTCACATCAGCCAATAAATTTGGCATACGAATTACATCTGGACCAGTCTGCGTATTGGCATACAACTTTGTAGCCCATGAAAACTTCCCAAAATGTCCCCCTACATCTACTCCGGTACGAAAAACACCTATCGCATCGGAGGTTTGTTTGGAATTGGACAAGGTATCAAAATAAGCATAATTACTTATTCGTTGAATGGTAACAAAGGGATTCAAATATAAATTTTTATATTTCAAATGAAGACTTCCATTCAGCTGATCAAAAAGCACATTATTGAATTCATTGTTCCAACGGAAAGATGTATTATATACCCAGTTATTGGCAATGCTGGGACTTGTAGAAGTTCTTTGAAAAGAGGCTTGAAACCATGGAGACTCAAAAGAAGCACGCAATCGGTAATCAGACCCAAGAAGATATTCACCATCAGCCGTAAAATCAATGTCCTTGGCAAATTTTTGATGCAACCAAAGGCCCAAATAATTCTCAAATCGATTCCTTTTGTCAGTGCTTAATGGATTGTTCACATTCCAATACCTTTGCCTTAGGTAGGTGCGGTAAGTAAACTCGCGATAAATTCCCTTGATACCCGTTTGATGACTAAACTCATTCCATTGATTCTCGTTGTATAAAGAATCTTTCGCCGGAGCAGTGACGTAATTGATGTAGGTTTTGGGATAAAACTTTTGCGATAAAGTCGCTGGAAAATCTAAATCGCGGTACTTGATGGTTCTTGTTGTGGCATCTATTTTTTGAAAAAACTGCAATCCTTTGAAACCAATAAATTCATGGTAAATATGAAATTTCAAAAAACGATCATTGGATTCAGAACCCGAATTACTTAAAATGGCAGCGTTATCGACATACTTTAATGCCTCCAGTTCCGTCTGATCATTGGTTAATTTCAATCCACCTTGGTCTTTACTTCCTTGATCAAAATAATTCAAATGACCCAAGAGCCGGTATTTATCATTCTTAGTTCGATAATTGGTATGTAAAACAATGCCCCATTGACCCAATAAACTTTGATCTCCTTGCTTATAGGCTGCATCAGTGAGGACTTTATCGGCAACCAAGCGCTGCAATTCAAATCCAAAGTTCCAAAGAGAATCGATGTTTCTAGAAAAGGTGAAATTTAAATTCGTTTGTCCACCAGCACCTAAATTATACTCTACCTCCGAATAAGGAGATTTGGTATTAAAATATCGAATTTTTTCCTCTGAAAAAGCATAAGGTTGATAAACATTGTAACCGAATGTCGTCCCCAAAGTTGGATTTGCTTGCACAAAAATAGAGCGTACTGCAGTACCTTGATTACCTAGGTTTTGAGTTAAGTAACCCGACCGTTCGGTGTACAAATACCTTTGAAATAAATGCAAAGTTGTATCTA
>JBILRJ010000114.1:0-8723 GCA_044372695.1 Spirosomataceae bacterium | reverse complement strand
TCGACTTTGAGATTGAACACAATAAAATCACGCAAATTGTTTGCGAATCTGGTTTAGTTATTAACTGTAGTCATGTTTTATTGGCGACAGGTCATTCAGCGAGAGATGTCTTTGAATTATTGCACAGAAAAAAAATTCAAATAGAATATAAACCCTTTGCCATCGGGGTAAGAATTGAGCATCGACAATCTTTGATTGATACCTGCCAATACAAATTGTCTAAGCGCCCAGAATATCTTCCTCCAGCAAGCTTCAGTTTGGTTACCCAAACCAAATTCAAAGGCCTTCAAAGAGGAGTTTTTTCATTTTGTATGTGTCCAGGCGGATTCATCGTTCCATCTGCTACAGCACAGAATCAAGTAGTGGTAAATGGTATGTCTCCTTCACGAAGAGACTCAGTATATGCTAATTCAGGTATTGTGGTAAGTATTTTACCGGAAGATTTAAAAAAATATGAAGAATTTGGCCCCTTAGCGGGAATGTATTTACAAGAAGATTTAGAAAGAAAATCCAATGAATATTCTCAACAATCTCAAAAGGCTATTTCACAATTAACCGGTGACTTTATTCAAAAAAGGAGTAGTAAAAGTTCCCATGAAACATCCTACATTCCTGGATTAATTCCCGGAGAAATGAGGGATGTTTTACCAGAATTTATTTCAGAACCATTGGCATTGGGATTACAAGATTTTAATCGAAAAATTCCCAACTTTTCTACTAATATTGGTCAAATCATTGGTTTGGAAAGTCGAACTTCCTCACCAGTCAAAATACCTAGAGATCCCATAACCTTGGAACATGTTGAAATTAAAGGTTTATTCCCTGCTGGAGAAGGAGGTGGTTATGCAGGTGGTATCATGTCGGCAGCGTTGGATGGAATAAAAGTAGCAGAAGCTATTTTTCAAAAAATTCATGTGAGATGATCCACGAAAAATTCAAAGAAATTAGGGATTGGCATCAAAGGCAAATTGTAGATGAAAAGATAAGGAACAATGCCAAGGAGGCTGCTGTATTGATTATTTTAATTAGCCATTCTGAAAATGAGGATAAGGTAATTATTATTAAAAGAAATGAATACGAAGGTGCACATAGCGGGCAAATGGCATTTCCGGGTGGCAAAAAAGATGATGTAGACCAAGATTTAAAAGAAACAGCCCTAAGAGAAGCCGAAGAGGAAATTGGGGTAAATTTAAAAAATCATGAATTAATTGCCATTGAACCACTTTGGGTAATGGTATCTAATTTTTGGGTTCAAGCCTATTTTACCAAAGTGAATAAAAAGCTTGAATTCAATTTAAATAAACGAGAAATTAATCGTATTTTTGAAATACCTGTGGCATTCTTTAAAGATGCTGAAAATATACAGGCACATCAGATAAGTATAAACCATAAAAACTATTGGGCACCTATCTTCAAGTATGAAGAAGAAATTATTTGGGGGGCCACAGCTATGTTATTATATGATTTATTTCATTTGAGAAGTGAATTTAATTAAAATTAGGAGTTGCTAAATTATGGAAGAGTCTACTGGAGGAGCATTGCAAGATCAAATTGCTGTAGCGGGCATGTACGAAAACTGGTTCTTAGAATATGCCTCATATGTTATTCTAGAACGTGCTGTTCCCGCGGTTGAAGACGGACTAAAACCCGTTCAAAGACGAATATTGCACGCACTCAATGAAATGGACGATGGTCGATTCAATAAAGTGGCCAATGTCATAGGGCAAACCATGCAGTATCACCCCCATGGTGATGCGTCCATCAACGATGCGATAGTCAACCTTGGTCAAAAAGAATTATTGTTTGACTGCCAAGGAAACTGGGGGGATGTTCGAACAGGAGACAGCGCAGCTGCGGCACGTTACATAGAAGTTAGATTATCTAAATTTGCTAATGAAGTGGTATTTAATCCACAAACCACTGATTGGCAAATGTCGTATGATGGCAGAAAAAAAGAACCTGTCACCTTACCCATCAAATTCCCCTTGCTATTAACCCAAGGGGTAGAAGGTATAGCTGTAGGTTTAGCTACCAAAATTATGCCCCATAATTTTTGCGAAATCCTTCAGGCATCTATTGATATATTAAACAAAAAACCGGTAGAATTATTTCCAGATTTTCTAACCGGTGGCATGATTGATGTTTCAAATTACAACGATGGATTAAGAGGGTCAAGAATTAGAGTTAGAGCAAAAATTGAAGAACTTGACAAGAAAACACTGATTGTCAAAGACATACCTTTTACTACTACGACGACTTCATTGATAGATTCCATTATCAAAGCAAATGATTCCGGAAAAATTAAAATCAAAAAAGTAATTGATAATACAGCGAAGGATGTAGAAATACAAATTCAATTGGCCCCTGGAATTTCTCCTGACGTCACCATTGATGCCTTGTACGCATTCACAGATTGCGAAGTTTCTATTTCACCCAATGCTTGCGTAATTATCCAAGATAAGCCTCATTTTGTTGGAATCGCTGAAATCCTGCGAGTGAGTACACACCAAACAGTTGATTTACTCAAACAAGAGTTAGAAATTCGCAAAGGAGAATTGATGGAAAAATTACTTTTCAGTTCTTTGGAAAGAATTTTTATTGAAAATCGTATTTATCGTGATATTGAAGAATGCGAAACATTTGAATTAGTGATCAGTACCGTTGATAAAGGATTGGATCCATATAAAAAGGAATTTTATCGTGAAATCACTGAGGAGGATATTTTAAAACTTTTAGAAATCCGAATCAAACGTATTTCCAAATTCGATTCTTTCAAAGCGGATGAGTTAATGCGTCGTTTGGAGGAAGAATTGGCTGAGGTGGAGCATCATTTGGCACATTTAATTAAGTACGCAATAGATTACTTTAAAAATTTGCTTGTTAAATACGGAAAAGGTAGAGAACGTAAAACAGAAATTCAAAATTTCAATACCATTTCGGCCACAGTAGTAGCTGCTGCCAACCAAAAATTATATGTCAATCGAGAAGATGGATTCATTGGTTATGGATTAAAAAAGGATGAATACATCACAGATTGTTCCGACATTGATGACATCATAGTGTTTAGGCAAAATGGAACATGCGTTGTTACAAAAATACAAGACAAGGTTTTTGTAGGAAAAGATATTTTGTATTGCGCGGTCTTTAAGAAAAATGATGATCGCAAGGTGTATAATTTGGTTTATTTTGATGGCAAAACGGGAGCATCTTTTGTAAAAAGATTTAAAGTCACGTCTGTCACAAGAGACCGAGAGTATAAATTAGTCAGTGAAAATAATAAGTCCAAGATTACCTATTTTTCAGCTAACGAAAATGGAGAAGCAGAGGTCATTCAAATTAACCTAACGGCAAGTTGTACCGCTAAAAACAAACAATTTGACTATGATTTCGCCAAATTAGCCATCAAAGGTCGTGAATCGATGGGAAATGTATTGACGAAATATCCTGTTCGAAAAGTTACCCAAAAATCAGCTGGAGTTTCTACCTTGGGAGGGGTAAATATTTGGTATGATTCGACCATTGGTCGTTTAAATAGGGATGAGCATGGCACTTTGATTGGTAATTTTGAACCCAAAGATTTAATTTTAGCCATTGATAAATCGGGGAATTATGAATTGACGAATTTTGAATTGACTAATCGGTATCCTGCGGATGAAACATTGTATTTGAAAAAATTCAATCCCAATGCTATTTTATCGGCAGTCTATTTTGATGGCCAAAGCAAAAACACCTTGATTAAACGCTTTAAATTAGAAACGTCAACAATTGATAAAAAGTTTCTATTTATCACCGATCATAAAGCTTCAAGATTGTTAAACGTCTCTGACAATTACCTTCCAAACGTTCAAATAAAGCATAAACCAGATGGTAAAACGCATGAATTTGAAATTTTACCTATCACAGAACTTGTTGATGTCAGAGGCTGGAAAGCCATTGGAAACAAGTTAAATTACCAAAAATTGATTGAAGTAGAATTTATAGAAACAGATATCACAAGTCCTGAAATTGAGGAAGTCGTTGCCAAAGAAATTTTAGAAATCGAAGGGAATACCACAGAAGTTGTAACCTTGGTAAATCCTACAGATGATGAACCTGAATTTATCATTAAAAATTTGCCGATAGAAAAAGAAAATCCTACACAGGAAACGGATGATATTCCGTTTGAAATAAAAAATCTCAACAAAGATGCGGGAGATAAAAATGGATCAGGTGAACAATTAGGCCTATTTTAATGGAAAATAAACGGAATGATCCAAAAGTGTTGAATGCATGGGCTTTTTATGATTGGGCAAATTCCGTGCATTCATTAACAATCACCTCGGCCATTTTTCCAATTTATTTTCCGATTGCTGCTGTTACTTTAAATAGCATCAACCCGAATTGGATTAGTTTTTTTGGATTTTCAATTCAAAACACGGTTGTTTATTCCTACACCATTTCCATTTCCTTATTAATTTTAGCCATTATTATGCCAATCCTTTCCGGCATAGCTGATTATTTGGGTACTCGAAAATCCTTCATGCAGTTTTTTTGTTACTTAGGGGCATTTTCCTGCTTGATTCTCTTTTTTTTCACGAAAGGTAATTATGTTTTAGGAACAGTTTGTTTTCTATTTTCGATCATCGGGTGGGGAGGAAGTTTAGTTTTTTACAACTCATTTTTACCTGAAATAGCTTCGCCAGATAAATATGACCAATTGAGTGCGAAAGGTTTCACGTACGGTTACGTAGGAAGTGTGATTTTGCTAATCCAAAACTTAAGTATGTTATTGATGCCTCAATGGTATGGAAATATCAGTGGTGAAATGGCTTCTCGAGTTTCTTTCCTTACTGTGGGATTGTGGTGGATCATTTTTTCGCAGTTTCCTTTTAAATTTTTACCCAAGTCTCAGAAAAAAAGTAAAAAGGACAAAAAATGGTGGCTTGGTGGAATTCGTGAGTTAAATAAAGTTTATCAAGAGATTAAGAAAATAGGAGCCATAAAAAATTTCTTACTCAGTTTCTTTTTATTCAATTTAGGTGCCCAAACCGTCATGTACTTGGGTGCGTTATTTGGAAGTCAAGAATTAAAATTACCATCTGACTCTTTGATCATAACCATTTTGTTGATTCAGTTGGTGGCTATTCCAGGTGCCTATGTATGTGCGCTTTTATCTCAAAAATTTGGCAATGTAAAAGCATTGATTTGCATTGTTTTAGTTTGGATTGCTGTCTGTATTTTTGCTTACTATGTCAATAGTGAATTAAACTTTTATGTTTTAGCAACCGCAATCGGATTCGTAATGGGTGGAATTCAATCAAATAGTAGAGCCACTTATTCGAAATTATGTCCAAAAAACGAAAATGATTTCGCCTCTTATTTTTCGTTTTATGACGTATGTGACCGACTTTCAACCGTTTTAGGCACATTTATTTTTGGACTGGTGATTCAACTTACAGGAAGTATGCGGATTGGCATATTAATTCTTGCTATGATTTTTGCTTTAAGCCTAATTTTCTTGATCAAACTCCATAAAAATAACAGTATTGAACTTAAATCGGTATAACATTTCGATTGGTAGCTACTTGCCAATCAGCAGGAATTACATTCAATATTTCTTCTTCTAAAGCCTTAATAATAGCTTTTCGAGCATAACTCGGTGAATATACCAATGAAACTTCCCTAACAGGTACAGGTTCATTGAATGAAAATACTTTTGATTTGTAAGAAGGTTCCAAATAATCCACTAACATTTGTGGAATGATCGTTTGTCCTTCAGAATCTTCTACCAAGCGAACTATTGTTTCTAGACTCCCGGTTTGATAAGAAATTTTGGACAAATGGGACAAATTAGATTTCAAATTACAAATTGAGGCTACTTGATTACTTAGGCAGTGTCCTTCTTCCAACAACCATAATTGATCAGTACGAATTTCTTCCACAATTTGATTTTTATCATTTTTATAATTCGAATATAGAAAAAGCTCCTCATAAAACAGAGGTTTTTCGATCAGTTGATCGTTCATTGGCGTAACCAAAATGCCAATGTGGATTTTACCTTCTTTGAGTTCTTTTTTGATATTTTCTGTAGTGGTTTCAGCAATGGAAATAGAAAGCTCTGGATATTTCCTTTGAAATTTCGCTAAAAACTTAGGCACCAAATAGGGAGCAATGGTGGGAATAATTCCAATAGAAAGTGAACCTGAAACCTGATTACCCCATCCTTTTGATAAAGCCATCAAAGTTTGAGTTTCCTTTAAAATAACTCGGGCTTGTCGGATGATATCTTCACCATAAAGGGTAGGCGACAAAGGTTTACTTTTCCGATTAAAAAGAGAAACATTTAGCTCATCTTCCAATTTTTGAACTTGCATACTCAAACTTGGCTGAGTGACACAACAGAAATCAGCGGCCTTTGAGAAACTTTTCAAATCCGCCAATGCTACAATGTACTCTAATTGCGTAATTGTCATATATAGATTTTATCTATACAAATATAGTAAATATAGATTTGTCTGATACAAATAAAAACCTGATATTTGCATCATTATTTTCAAACAACAATATCAAGATACATATTATGGCAAATCACATGTTAGGTTTAGGAAGTATTTTTCCTGCATTTTCAAAAACAGCGGTTGTTTCTTTAGACAAAGGAAATGAGTTTTCAACAATCACCTCAGAAGATCACAAAAACGATGGTAAATGGTTAGTAATGTTTTGGTGGCCAAAAGATTTCACTTTTGTTTGCCCTACTGAAATTGCTGAATTTAATCGTCGTGCTGGCGACTTCGCAGATAGAGATGCTAGCTTAATCGGAGCATCTACAGATTCAGAGTTTGTTCACGCGGCTTGGAGAAGAGATCACGATGATTTAAGAGGATTAAAATTCCCAATGTTAGCTGATACTTCTAAATCTTTGGCTGAGGAGTTGGGTATTTTAACAGAAGGAGAGAAAGTAGCCTACCGTGTTACTTACATTGCAGATACAAACGGTGTTATTCGTTGGGTATCAGCGAATGATTTGTCTGTAGGTAGAAACGTAGACGAAGTGATTCGTGTGCTGGATGCTTTGCAAACAGATGAGCTTTGCCCATGTAATTGGAAAGCAGGAGACGCTACATTATCATAATTTCAACAATGCCCCGATAAAAAGGGGCATTTCTTTTCATTTAATTTAAAGTAACATGAGCGAGACAAGAGATAATTTACTAGCAGAGTTGAATTTACCTGCAACCGAACAATTTCATTTATTGGATCAATTAGATTCGAGTGAAAATCGCTACATCAAAGATTTAAAAATCAATGTTTCAAATGCATTAAAATATGCTACATTAACCGAGAAAGAAGCATTACTTTTAGCATTGGCTGTTTCAGTGAATCAAAAACATGAAAAAACGATTCGTTCTTTGAGTGAATTGGTGATTCAGAAAGGTGCGACTCAGGCTGAGGTTAATGAGATTCACGCGCTTGTTTCCTTGTTAAATGCTAACAATGTATTTTATCGTTTCAAGCATTTTGTTGATAAAGAATTCTATAACACTGCACCAGCTGGAATCAGAATGTCCATCATGATGAACCCTGTATTAGGTAAAGAGTTTTTCGAATTGGCTAGTTTAACCGTATCTGCTATAAATGGTTGTGAAATGTGCGTTACCTCACATGAACAATCAGTTAAAAATCACGGCGCATCAGAAGCTCGAATTCTAGACGCTGTACGCTTAACCGCGATTTTTAAAAGTTTGATTGTATTATTGTAATAGTTTACTTGCCATACATGGCATTAGCTGTATTAGGAAAAGGAAGGGTCAATTCAGGAATACCAAGAACCATCAGATTGGCCCATTCTACTCCTTGCATCATTGAATGATCCTGATTAGCAACTTCATATTTCCATGCTCCAAATCGACCTCTTGAATAAATATTGTGCTCTTGTAATTTAGGTAAAACCTGATTAACGATATTATCACGATCAATGGAAGGTGTAGGATAGCCGTAATTAGTAGAAAAATAGAATTTTGACTCTATTTGATTCTCATTTTCGATCATATTATCCTCTAGCAAGCCTTTAATTGTATCTTCCATTAAATTCTGAACATCAACAGGCTTATAAGGTGATTCACTTATTTCTACCATTAGCGACCACTGATTGTTAATATCTGGCACGTTTTCGGGACTGTAATTTGAAAAAACCGTAATTCTATAATATGGGCTATTAGATTCTGGAAAATACATCCAACATTTTTTCTTCAAATGAGCGGGAGGCGAACCTTTTAAACCAATACCTATGATGTGAGTTGAAGAGTGTAAGAGATTTTGTGACAAATCGATTAGCTTATTATCCCAATCCTGACATTTCGATGTAAAAATATCTAATGGCATGGTGTTTAATAAAAATTCATATTCAACAGATTCGCCATTACTCAATTGAACGGATTTTTGATTGATATCAATTGCATCTACGTTGGAGTTCAAATGAAAATATTTCTCACCAATCAAATCTCCAACAGCTTTCCAGATAGCACCTGTTCCTCCTTTTTTAGGAAAGTGAAATAAATTGTTTGGCCCCCATGAGTAATCATCTTTTTCTAATAAAATATTTTCAATCATTTTAGAAAGATCCGTCACTGCTACACGCTCACCAACCCACTGACTGTTCATCATTTCGGCAGGGTATGCCCATACTTTGAAGTTATAAGGAATCATAAATACATCTGCCAAACCTTGACCAAAAGTATTTAGTA
>JBILRJ010000005.1:0-30654 GCA_044372695.1 Spirosomataceae bacterium | reverse complement strand
CGATGAATCAAAGCATTGTCGGAAAGTACCACTTGAATTCCATATTCAGCAAAAAGATGCAGATTTTCTGAGAGGACCAAAAGTTCCGTATCGATGGTTGGAACGATTAAAGTGATGTCATTTTCCAGGCATATTTCGAGTAATTGTGAAATATAATCTTTGTGAAGCACACTAAGAACGTGGAAAAACCGATCTGATGCCATACAAGCTGGCGACATGTCGGGAAACATATCCGTTGTAAAAACACGTGATGTATACCCTTTTTCTCGAAGTGTTTTTTGAAAAATTCTGACCAAAGAAACTCTTTGACCCGCGGAGGTAATTAATACGTTTTGATCCATGAGAGAGGAGTATTTAATTCAAATTGAACATGTAATGGGGTATCAATTTCTATTCTTCTGGAAAAACCATTCATCGGCGGTGAGCTGATTGGAGGAATTTTCAAGATGTAAGGGCAGATTTGCGCTGGCAAAATTTCTTCAAAAACCCTAAAGGATTAGATTATGTATTTTTTTGAGATCAAATCGTAGGATTTACTTACCATAAATTGGTCTTCCAATAATTTCCTAGCGTTTTGGCCCAAACGGCCGAGTTGATCATTTTGAACCATTCGTTCGATTGACAGATTCATTTGAAGAATATCCCCCGAAAACACTTTATATCCGCAATTAGCTGCTTCAATGACATCACCAACATCGGAATTCAGATCAGTAGCTGCAATTACCGGTTTTGATTTCTCTAAATAAGACAGTAATCGAGAGGGAAAATTGGGAATTCGGAAGTTTTTATTCAAAAAAATTAATCCTACATCACAGCTTTCGAGAATAAAATCATAATCTGATTTAGGCAGTTCCTTGATCAAACGGGCATTTATGGGTTGCATCCGATCAAACCATTCTTTGAGTCTTTCATATTCCGTCCCATTGCCGACAACCAAAAAATAGGCTTTTTCTAATTGATTGCTTGAGATCGTTTCAATCAAAAAATCAATGCCTTGAGGTTTTCCCAAATTACCTCCGTAAATAAAAATGATTTTATCTGTTGGTAAAGAATATTTTTCGCGTATTTCCCATTTGTCGATGGCAGAAAGATTAGAAAATATCGGTTCTATCGAATTTGGATTTACTTCCACTTTTTTTCGATCAAGATAGGGGTGGGCAGCTAAAAGATAGGATACATTTGCCTCAGACATGCACCCAATCCAATCCGAAATTTGGTAGAGACGCTTCTCTTTCATTTGAAAAAATCGATGAAGGAGCCCATCTTTTTTAAACATTTGCAAATCAATGGCATTTTGGGGAAATATATCCTTCAATAATAAATAGGATATGGCATGATCGCGTTTTTTGAAATAATGAATGACTTTTTCAAATGTAATGGGTGGAGTGGAATACAGGATTAAATCAAATTTGGTCTTTTTGCAAAATATTTTTGACGCACTTAGGAATTGGTATTCGATTAATAAAGTGCCGAGACCTTTTTCCAATAAAGAAGTTTTTTGAAGATTCAAGGTTCTCACTTGCAATATTTTTACGCCATTGCTATGGACTATGCGTGTTGAAATCTTCTTTCTTCTTTCAACCGGGGTAATGATGGTAACATGATGACCTTTGTGGATGAATTCTCGAATTAAATCTTGATAGATTCCTCTTTGGTTAAGGTCGCTAATTTCAACTAATGTCAAAAATAGTAAATTCATGAATTAACTTCTTTCTTCCAAACTGTGCGATTCACGTAATCCGTATAACTCAAAATGATGCGCACCACTTTCTCTGATACGTTGGGCATTGAATAGTCGGCAACCGTCCTGAAATTTCGCTCATCACCGATTTTTTGTATGGATAATTGATCCAAACCTTGCATAATACGCATTGGATTTAATCCGACCATCATTACTGATGCTTCTTCCATCGCTTCTGGGCGCTCATGCGCTTCCCTAATGTTTAATGCTCTGAAATTCAAGGTAGAGGACTCCTCAGATATCGTACCGCTATCGGATAAAACCGCAAAAGAATTCACTTGTAAGGCATTATAATCATTAAATCCCAGAGGTTTTAAAAATTGAATTTCTGGCCGCATGACAACTTTTTTAGAATCAATCACATTTCTTGTCCTAGGATGAGTGCTAACAATGATTGGCATCTGATACTTTTCTGCAATTAGATTCAGACTCGCTAAAAAAGAATTAAAGTTTCTATCGTTATTAACATTTTCTTCTCGATGGCAAGAAACCACAAAATATTCTCCTTTAGTTAAACCTAACTTCTTTAGAACGGATGATTGATGGATGTTTTCAGCATAATGATTTAACACCTCAAACATCGGGGAGCCGGTTTTGATGATTCGGTCTGCGGGCAAACCTTCTCTTAATAAGTATTCTCTAGCTATGTCGCTGTAGGTTAAATTAATGTCTGAAATATGATCGACAATTTTACGATTAGTTTCCTCAGGTACACGCTGATCAAAACAACGATTCCCCGCTTCCATGTGGAAAATAGGTATTTGTCTTTTCTTGGCGGGAATAGCACAAAGGCAACTATTTGTATCTCCTAATACTAAAAAGGCATCTGGTTTAATTTGCTCCAATAAAATATCGATCTTAATTAAAATATTACCAATGGTCTCAGTAGCCGTTTTCCCCGCTGCCTCCAAGAAATAATCCGGTTTCCGAATTCCTAAATCTTCAAAGAAAATTTGATTCAATTCGTAATCGTAATTTTGACCGGTATGAACGATGATGTGCTCTATGGCTGGAGAGGCATCCAATGCGGCTAATACTCTAGACAATCGGATGATTTCTGGCCTTGTTCCTACTACTGTTGTTACTTTTAATTTCATGTTTTTATTATATATTTTTCTCGCAGATTGTCGCAGATTTTTCTCGCAGATTGTCGCAGATTAAAATTTGCAGATGGTCGCAGAAAAAATCAATTTATATCTGCGTAAATCAGCGCTTTAAAAAATCTGCGATCATCTGCGAGAAATTAAATCTGCGAGAAATACCATCTGCGAGAAACATCTGTGAGAAAAAAAATCTGTAAAAATTATCAACTACTTGGCAATCTTCTCCATTGTTAAAAAACTGTCAGAAATGATTTCTATTTTGTAAAAAAATTCTATACCATGACCGAAAACGAAATTTCCTATATTGTCCGTGGTGCCATATTCAACATCCATAATAATCTTGGGCCAGGCTTACTAGAATCTGCCTATGAAGCCGCTTTAGTCTACGAACTCGAAAAAGCTAAATTGACTGTTTATCCACAAAAAGGACTTCCATTTAAGTATGAAAGCGTTTATCTCCCTACGGGTTACCGTGTCGATTTACTTGTTGAAAACAAACTCATAATAGAAATCAAATCCGTTGAAAGACTCATTGATGTTCATTACAAGCAACTGCTAACGTATTTAAAATTGTCTGATTTGAAACTAGGTTTACTGGTTAATTTTAATTGTTCTAATATCAATGAAAATATTAAAAGGGTGGTTTATAATTTATAAAAAATTATTTCTCGCAGATGGTTATCGCAGATTTTCGCAGATGTTTAAAGCGCTGATGTTCGCAGATAGTAATTGAAAAATAATCAGCGCCAATCTGCGAGAAAAAATCCGCGAAAATCTGCGAGAAACATCCGCGCCAATCTGCGAGAAAAAATCCGCGAAAATCTGCCAGAAACATCCGCGCCAATCTGCGAGAAAAAATCCGCGAAAATCTGCCAGAAACATCCGCGCCAATCTGCGAGAAAAATCCGCGAACATCTGCGATAAAAATCCGCGAACATCTGCGAGAAAAATAATCTGCGCCAATCTGCGAGAACCATCTGCGATCATCTGCGAGAAAAAAGAAACCTCTACACCACCTCAAAATACGTATCCGGATCACTCTCATCATACAACTCATTGATCCAAAAATTCGTATACAACACATCCTCTCCAATGTTTTTAATATTATGTGTGTACCAAATCGGCATATCTACATAAGAAGTATTTTCCCCATCTAAATAAAAATCCAATACTTCAGAGCTTCCCATTTTTCTCATTTGAACCAAAGCCTTTCCCTTAATCACTGAAAAACGTTCAATTTTCCGAGTATGAAAATGATTCCCTCGAGTAACCCCCGGTAAGGTGGTAGAAAATGACACTTGCCCACCTACTTCCAAACGAATTATTTCCACAAAAGAACCTCTTGCGTCTGAATGTTGCTTATATACCCTAGGATAATATGCCTCCAAATCCATGAAACTCCTAAATGTATTAAACAATTGAATCTCAAATACATCCGTAAGTAAAGGAATTTGCCCCTTTTCCACATAAAGATGTTGATAATTTACCAACTTATTTAACACATCCGAAACCTTGATTTTTACAGATGCAGGCACCTCATAGAATGCATCATTTACTTGCTTGTCTATGACAAGGATGATCTCCTTCACCAAATCTCCCACATAAATCAAATCTACTTCACTATCGATCAGAATGCTTGGACTTTCATTGTGCGTAAGTTTATAGCAAAACGTAGAAATAAAGGAATTGTAATTGGGTTTGCCAAATGGACCAAAAACATTGGGAACCAACATCCCGACAAATTTGCCACCAGCGTCAACAGCCCAATTGGCCATTTTCTCTCTATTTTGCTTTTTCGATTTTCCATAATCACTCTCATTCCCCTCTTGCGTGGAGGATGAAAAGACAATTTGGGCCTTACTTTTTGTAGCTATTAAGGCTTCTATTAATTTATCTGTTAGCTGAACATTGGTATCAAAAATCACCTTGGAATCCGCGTGGCGGTTCACTGCGGCCAAATGCACAATGACGTCGCATTCAGAAACGAATTTTTTTAGTAAATCTTCGTTTATGAAAAATGATTTTTCAAATTCCACGCACTGGTATTTTTCCGGAAACAGTTTTACCGTTTGGTAAAGATGATTCCCGACAAATCCATTTTGTCCCGTAATTCCTATTTTTAGCATATCAAAAGCATATTAAACCAATAAATCTTTCACCTTTTTCCCAAAAACTTCTTTTTTAATATAGGGCAAATCAGATAACATATCCACCATATTATCAACGTCCAATTGATCGGTATTAGAAGAATGATAATCCTCTATTTGAGCCATTTGTGTTGCTCCTTCTGAAAAAAATTGATTGTAATTTAAATCACGATTATCAGCAGGTACGCGATAAAAATTGCCCATGTCCTCCGCCTTCAACATTTCTTCCCTGGTACAAAGTGTTTCATATACCTTTTCACCATGTCTGGTACCAATGATATGGATGGGGTTATCTGCTTCACAAATTTTCAAAAGGGCTTTGGCTAAATCTCCGATTGTTCCTGCTGGAGCCTTGTTTACAAATAAGTCTCCCGCATTTCCATGTTCAAAAGCAAACAAAACCAATTCGACTGCATCATCTAATGACATCAAAAAACGCGTCATATTGGGATCCGTAATGGTTAAGGCTTGGCCAGACTGGATTTGATTGATAAACAGTGGAATAACTGAACCTCTGGAGGCCATCACATTCCCATAACGAGTCAAACAAACGGTTGTATTGCCAGCATTTCTGGAAGCAGCCACCGCCACTTTTTCCATCAAAGCTTTCGAAATCCCCATGGCGTTGATGGGATAAGCCGCCTTATCAGTACTTAAGCAAATCACTTTTTTAACCTGATGTTTGATGGCAGAATCGATGACATTTTGCGTGCCAAATACATTGGTTTTTGTTGCCTCCAAAGGAAAAAATTCACAGGAAGGCACTTGTTTCAATGCGGCTGCATGAAAAACATAGTCTACCCCTTGCATGGCTTTATCTACACTGGCAATGTCTCGCACATCTCCAATGTAAAATTTCAATTTATCGTTTTTCAGAGAGATCCGCATATCATCCTGTTTCTTCTCATCTCGACTAAAAATACGAATCTCTTGGAAATGATCGGTATGTAAAAATCTGTTCAATACCGCGTTACCAAAGGATCCTGTGCCGCCGGTGATCAGGAGTGTATTATTAATCATTAATTTAGATTTTGAAAAATTGAATTAAAGAATTTAAACTATTGTGTATTTTTTTTTGTGATTGCTGGTGACCTCCCAAGAATGACAATTCTAAAGCCCTGAAAATACTCTCAACTGAAAATGGATCAAATAAATAACTAGGGCTACAAACTTCGTGGGTATAAGGCAAGTCCGCACCAATTACTTGGCAACCACAGTCTATGGCTTCCAACAATCCTAAACCAAAACTTTCTTCCAAGGAAGGATAGATTAAGTATTCTGATTTGTAGTAATAAGGGAACAATTCATCTCGATTTACATGGCCAATATTGACAATGGGATATCCACATTTTATGATTAAATCAATTTCATTTATCAAAATGGGGAAACTAGATTTATCAACTGTGAGAAATAACTTCCCCGTTTGATATAAATCATAAAATTTACAGAATGCCTTTAGTAATCTTAAATGGTTTTTATGAGGAGAACCACTACTTACTTATAAAAACGTGTTTTTTTCTCGAACTACGTTCTGATGATACACAGGTTTATTATAAATAAGTATACCTAAAATTTTTAAACTTTGAAAATCAAATTTTTGAACCAAACTTGATTGAATTAAACTTGAATGAACAATTAAATAATGTGTATTAATTTATCAAGTATTTGAAAAATCTTGAAAAAATTGATTTTAAACGGCGTTTCCGAAGGATCCAGTGCAGCCAGTAATAAGAAGTGTTTTATTTTTAACTATCATATTTAATTACCAAAAATTAATGTCAAACTTTAGTGTTGATGAGATTTATTTATAAATCTTAAGATTGTATCTTTTTGTATCAAAATTCAGGCATCAATAACTTATCCACAATGAACATTTTATAACTAGAACTATTAAAAATACAAAGTCCAAAATGCAAATAAATTGGCTTTTCAACTATTTGTCTAATTTATCGAGTACTAATTAGTACCCTATTAGCGGCAACATTTAAAAAAATAATAGAATATTTCTTGATTAAATTAGAAATTATTAAATGGGAACATTCATTTTTAATAAATATTTAGAAAAATTATTTTTGTGATTTAAATAATTAAATTTTGAATTTGCGGTTTGAAATGAATTCCTTTTAAGTTGTTGAATTTCTAATTGAGTTAATTTTGCTATTTTATTTAAGACAACAAAAACATCATTTTTCGAAAAACCATCAATTTCAAATCCATTAAAACCGTCTATGATATATTTATCTATATCACTAGTGTAGTTTACTAAAATTGGACATCCGCCCATCATGGATTCAGCTAATTTTGTTGGAAAACCAGCATTATTTTTCCTGTTGGGTTTTCGTAATAAAATCGAAAAGTCAGAAGCATTGTAATAAGCTGGAACAAATTTTTGAGCTACTCTTCCACAAAAACATATCTTATTGGGATATAATTTAATCTTATTGTAATTAACATAATTGGAGGTTTCACGCAAACTTACGCCAAGGATTACAAACTGAAGTTTTAATCCATTTTCTAAACATAAAATTACGGCGTCAATGATAGTTTCAAGTAGATCTTTTTTCGCTGGCGTTCCCGCATATAAAATTCTGACTCCATCAAAAGTGGGTAAAACTTGTTCTGAATTAGCCCATTTTTCATCGGCAGAGTCTACAAGAGGAGGTAAAATGATATTATTTGAATTCCTATAATAGGAATCTAAAAAACTACTTATCACAATTTTATTCCTTATTAGCTTCTGGATAATTTTCATATTTATGCTATACAATAAACAAGATAAGCCATATTTCCCTCCAAAAAATTCATTAGGATCATACCATTCTGTTAGGTCCGAAGTAAGCTGAATTTTTTCTAAGCAACAAAATGTTAATATTCTAAGAGAAAAATAAAAACTTGGATTATAGGCGATAATTATGTCAGGTTTATCAATACAAGAAAAGATTAATTTCAATGCTTTACTTCCTCTAAACAAATGATTTAAGCTTTTTTTGAATATATTGTTTTCAGTTATATTTAGATCATGAGAAATAACATATTTAAAACCTTGATGAGTACTAAAAACCGAATTATCTAAATTTTCAGCTAAACTTGACCCTCCAAAACTGTAAAAAATCACATCATATCCTAATTCCCTTAAAATTTTGGCATTATTTAAAACTCTTTCAGAAGATGCATCAACAGCAGGGAAACGGAAAGACCCTGTATAAAAAATTTTTTTCATCCTACTCAAAAGAAATTAATGGTTCTCATTTTCAATATACCACTACCATGTAATACATCTAAATTAGACAATATCGAATATTTATACATCAATATGCATTGTTAAACATGGTATAATAACTACTGTAAGAAAAGTATTGATCTTTAGTGAAGATATAGAAAGAATAAGTTAGGTAAAATAAGTTAATCAAAATATATGCATACTTCAAAAGATCATTTTTTACTCTAACAAAAACTATAATTATGGACAATAAAAAAAAGGGCGCAAAGTAATGACTCATTCTAAAATTTAATACCCCTAGCAAAAGTGCCAAAATAAAAAGTAATGAATTTTTAATAATAATATTTTCATGTCTTAATTTAATGTCCTTGGAAATTAATAGAGTTAAAATAAGTGTTAAAAATACATAAACGTACAAAATAATTGTAGAACTGTGTGTTGTATCTTCTGCCCCTAAAGTGTAAACGGAATATTTATTAAAATACAAGTTGATTAAAGGTGCAATTGAATTAATTATTGCCATTTTAGAAAAAAAAGAAAGACATACAGCACTTATACACCAAATTAGCTTGGTTTTAAAAGTAAATTCATGCGGAGTAGAAATAAAATAAGTCAAGGGCATAAAAATTAAAATGGTTTTATGGAAAAAGGATCCAACAAATATTAATAAAAAATAGGCAACCCACTTTCGGTCTAAAATATAAGGTATAGAAAGAGATAAAATATTAATAGTTATTGCATTTCTCAAGCCAGACATTTGAAAAAATAACATAAATCCACCAGACAAGGCCAATAAGATGAATCCTAAAAAATAATGCTGTGGTAAAATATATTTTTGAAACAACGTAAAATATGTATAGCAAGTGAATCCCGACAGAAAAATGATAACAAATCGATAATTAGGCAATATTTTATTCAAAATTATATACCCCCACTCAATATTTTCAGTAAATGGCAATTCTTCATTCAATGAAATAGAATTACTTAAATTATAAATATCATCATAGGAATAATAATCTCCTGCAAAATCCCCTCTTAAACACAAATAGAGAAAAATAATAAAGAATGAAAAACCCAAAGTCATTTTACTGCCTTTTTCTGCTGAAGAAAAAATTAGGTTTAAGACAACTAAAACAAAAAACATGCCCCAATAAACAATCATATCAAATGAATTTGAATCGCAAAAATCAGTTGCACTGAAATTTAAACATTAATCATTTTTGCCATTATCAAGATAAATACATGGGAAATAACACAAGTTTTTCAACAAGAGACATTAATCTTATTGACCATAAAGTAAGTGATTACAATCATCTATGATATGATCAACGAAATATTTTACTAATATTAAGAATAGGCCTAAACGCTAAATTCCAAACCCATTTAACAGTTTGATTTACATTATGAACCACTTTCATATGATAATAGGCCCACATATTCTTTAATGTAAGGCAGCGCATACTTTCATCAGAAAAGAATATATAATCATTCGCAAACGGATGTTTACTAAATCCATTCCAAGGTTTTGGGTAAGAGGTGTAATGTACGATACTTGGATCTCTTCGAATTTTTTCAAAATCACTCCATCTGGCTGAAATACCCAACCAGCCTTTAAGAAATTTAATTTTCTTGAAGAATACTAAAGGATGAAAAATCAAAGTAGTAGCATTCCAATTAGGACTGATATATTTTGTTTCTTTATAGAATAATGCATTTAAGACATCTTGATCATGATGTAAAACACAATCACTATACTTATCCATATAGTCAATACAAATTGTAAGAAAATCGATTTTCCTAACATAATCTAAGTTAATCAACAAAACACCTGCATTAATATATCCATATGTTGGAGGGATATTTAAACGTAATCTATCAAGATCCTCATTATAAATTTGCCTAACTCCAGCCATCGCAAAACCTTCTAAATCGATTGTCCACAAATCATGAATGCTTTTTCTTATAATTATATCTGAGTCAAGGTAGATTACCTTATTTATCGCTTTAGGAAGTAATTCTCCGATGAATAGTCTAAGGTACGTTGCTCTTGATATGTGACCATTTAAACTATTCTTTGGCATTGGGAACTTCGAATACATTTCATTTGAAATTTCAAGAACCTCAATAGATCCACCATAGCTCTTTATTCTATCTTCAACTAACTTCTTAACATTTGCAGATAGACCATCTGAAATTAACCATACCCTTAATCCACTATTGTTAGCGAGCAAAGATTTTAGCATCACCAAACAATGAGGTATAAAATTGTCGTCAGAAGCACAAACTATATTCATGAAGTTTTTTGAGGACAAAAATTAAATGTAGATGGAATAAATTTTAAATGACATTTAATAACTCTAAATAACCTACCTCTTTTTTAAAAAAGTAACATATTAATTTATTATTAAATGCAATGGCTTCAACTGGTCGAAATAATGGGATATACCCTAGCTCGCAAAGTGCATCATAGGCCTCAAATATATCATCCACCTCATAACAAACATGATACGGAGCTACACCTGATTTCTTTAAAATTTTATTTACAGATGATAACTCATCAAGGGGCTCAACTAATTCTATAGAGGGCGCCCCATTTTTTGTAAGAAAACAAATATTTACTTTTTGTAGGCCATCAGTTATGATTTCACTTATTGTATACCCGCCTATACCATAAAGGGCAGCCGTCGATTCAATATCATTCGTTACATAACCAATATGATGAAATTTGAAACTGGGTAACATATACTATAGTTTTGAAATAATTGAATCAATCATTTCACCAATATTTTTCCAAACTAGTATTTCGTTTGAAGAAAATTTTATTTTAAATTTTTTTTCTAAATCAACCATTAACATGATATGTGTTAATGAATCCCACTCTTCAATATCATTTGATGCAATTTCTTCTGTAAGAATGATATCATTGTCATCTAATACTTCTCTGAATATTTCCTGAATTTGTATTAATACCTGGTTTCTTTCCATTTTTAATTATTAATTTTTAATCCTTCTTTTATGTGACATTCCCTGTCTTCAAATAACAATACATTTAATGAATACAGATTTTGATCCTTTTTATCTACTTTAACAAAGCCTAAATTAGGAAAATGTTCTTTCACTAATTCATTTTTGGGTGTCGCAATATATTCACCAATTATTTGTGTAAAACCATTATCTCTTGCAAATTTAACGATTGTATTGAGGCAAAAATTCTCCATACTACGCTTAAGAACGCGACAACTCATAAACCAAGTATTTATAAACAAGGTTTCTTCATTTAACTTTTCTAATATGATGACACAAATAAGCCCTATTTCACCAAATTTATCAGAAAGACTAAATGGGAAAATTTTGAATTTATCATTCGCTAGCATCTTTTCTATCTCACTTTCATTATAACGTATTGTACGTAAATTAAATTGATTACTTCTTTGTGAAAGTTGAGCAATTCTAGGAATGTCAAATGTACTTATTTCCTTATTTTCCGAAAACATATTCAAACTTTTCAGATAATCTGCCTCATTCGTATAACTAGCTTGAACTGCGACCCTCTTCGACTCTATTTGATATTGCTTAGTTCTATCGGCATCGGCATTACTATACGAATTAGTTTCAAATAAATTCAAACTATAAAGGTATTCTAAATATCCGGCAGGATCTTCTGGTAGCTCTGGAACGACAATGCCGGGTATATTATCTCGAACTAAATTACGTTCGAATGGATTATCATCTAAGAATACCATTGAATCAAAACCAATATTTAAAACGGATTGTATTTGACGGATATTATCTGCTTTGTTATTCCAATTAGCGACAAAAACTGCGACATCTTCTAATTTTAAAATCATATCGGGATGCTTCTCAAATGGTTCTTTTGCGGTTTGTTCATTATTTTTAGAACAAATTGCAATAATAACACCCCTATTTTTAAGTTTCTTTATCCATTGCTGAAATTCAGTGAATGCTTTACCAATACCTAAACCAAAGCCTAAATTTATATTTTCTACACCATCATCTCCAATGATTCCACCCCAAAGCGTATTATCTAAATCTAATATCAAACATTTTTTAAATTTCCCTTGTGCTGCCAAAATAATGGTCATTACACGTGATGCGACAAAAGGTATAATATCTAATGATAATACCATATCTGTACTAATATAAATAGAAGAATTAAACATGATATTTCTTCCAAATTTATTTTGTAAACCTAATATGTCACATATAAAGATATTAGTATGTGACTGTGCTACATTCATTAATTCAAAATTAAGTTTTCGAACTTGATAGGTAAATGAACTTTCTACCTTATTGGCATAGCTACCATATACAGAATCATCAATTTCTGGATAATTAAAATAAATTAAGGGTACTTGTAAATTTTTCGATGCTTGAATTACAAAATTAATACGTTCGTCCGCTAATGCCGCCTGCTGTTCAATTGGCGATTTATTATATGCTGATAATAATTTATGAGTAGACTGAAATATGACTACAAAATCCGCTTTAAAACTATACAGATCTGAAGTCGGATTAAAGACCTGAGCTTCCACTTGATTAAAATCTGCTTCAAAAAGATCAACGCAATATCCCTTTTCAATACCTAAACCACGAAGTGCTATGGCTAGAAACTGAGTGCTTGTGTCACCTAACAAAGCGATTTTTATCTTAGGCAAAAGACCGGAATCTTTCTTCAAATTGTTTTTCAAATCTTTGAAAGATAAATTCATCGTACGATAATGTTTAAATTAAAGGCTTGGGGTATAATTCGGCTGGGTTACCGAATGCAATATGATTATCGGGTATATTTTTTGTAACCAGGGCATTGGCCCCAATACTTACATTGTTACCAATTTTTTTGCACAAAATATAAGCGCTAGCAGAAAGTTCTACATTATCTCCGATTACAACTTTCCTTAATTTAGTATTTGATGTTCCTAAATTACTAGCTATAACAGCTCCAGGTCTAATGGTAAAATTCTTGCCAATTTCAGCATCTGAAGAAATTAGCATATAACCTAAATGGGGAATACAAAGCCCCGGTCCTACGACGTTCGGATAGATGTATATTTGCGTTTTATGCATTATTCGATAAAATCGTATCAATTGAATTCTATATAATAGATTGCCAAAAAGTGATGAATTAGTATTTTTAAGGTACTCAAGTTTTCGCAAATTTTTGATAAATAACCAAATGTACCATCTCTCACTATTATGAATCCATTCAATTATGGGTTTTGAAAAAGAGCCCAATCTTTTTTTGTCTTCAGCCAAATAATATTGATAATCTTCATAATTATTTATCACCTTATCTTATGTTTATTGAATTATTAAATGATGATTGTATACCTTTAAATAACACCTTCTACCACAGAAAGAATACTTTCTTTAATATCTACACTTTCAAACATTTTTTTTGCTGCTTCACTATAAATTGAATAGTTCGCTTCTATGAGTTTTATTGATTCCATTATTATTTCAGTATTGTTCATATCAATACAACAACCGGCACCAGCGTTCCCAACCGTATAAATTAAGCCGGGAATGTTATTCGCTAACATAGGTACTCCATATCCTGAATATTCCCAAATTTTATTCGGGGCACAGTATACACCATTCAAATCAGTATATTCATAGGTAACTATTCCAATGTAAGCATGACTAGTGATATTCAAATGGAATGGAGGAGTTATAAATCCTATATGAGCGATGTTGGGATATTTACTTTTAAGTTCTAATAAATAATCGTCGTTGCCTACACCCATAAGAAGCATCACACAATCAGGCATTGTAGAAACTGCCTCACAAATTGCATCAAGATTCCTATGCCTATTAATATATCCTTGATATAGAATTATTTTTTTATTGATAAACGGCTTAATTTGCTCAGGAATATCTAATAATGGTTGAGGCAGAATTACTGGTTTATTTGGAATTATACTTGGAGTTTCATTTAATCCTAACCAAAATCGTAACATATGTGCTCTATTAAATTCAGGCACTATAACCTTTTGAGCGCATTTTGCTATATATTTTATACTTTCCAATATTTCAGTTCTAGTATCATACAACTCGTAAATATTTAAAAAATATTTTTTTTCACTTATTGGATATTTTAATAAAATAGCGGTTTCAGCTGAGGCAATCCATACTAAGTCAAAATCACTTTGCCTAATAAATGATGGCAAATAATGTCTGAAGAAGTAAAATCTTCTCAATCTACTAATTGCTCTAAAAAACTTTGCATTTGAACCAAAAGGCTTATGATAAGCTATAAACTCAATGTTTTTATTTACATACATTTTTTCTATGATCTCTTCATGATCTCGAACTATGAATGTTAAATCATAATTATCAATCAAAGAATCAATAATAGACAATAATGGAGGTAATGAAGATAAATTTCTATCGTAAATAAAAAGTATTTTTTTCAACATTAAATTATAATGAAAATGAATATTTGAATATTAATCTTGCAAAAATTTATCATTTACTATCCTTTCGCAAGCCAACCCATCTCCATAAGGATTTAAGGCACTGCTCATTGTATCATAATATGCAGAGTTATCAATAAGCCTTGATACCTCGGCAATTATTGTACCATAATGTGTTCCAACAAGTTTTACTGTGCCTGCTTCAAGTGCTTCTGGCCGTTCTGTTGTATCACGCATGACTAGTACAGGCTTACCTAAACTTGGTGCCTCTTCTTGGACACCACCGCTATCAGTAAGCAGAATATAGCTCTTTTCCATTAAGTAAATAAAACTAAGATACTCCAATGGTTCTATGAAAAACATATTTAAAATTGTATGCTCTTTACCAAAAACTTCAGCAATAGGCTTACGAACATTTGGATTAAGGTGCATAGGATATACAAAATCAACATTTGCATATTTTTGGGCCAAAGATTTTATAGCCTTACATATATTAATAAATCCTTCGCCAAAATTTTCTCTGCGATGCCCAGTAATAAGAACTAATCTACGATTCTTTTCTAATCTAAAAGTATCATAACCAGCATTTTTAATAACATTCGCAAGATTTAAGGACAAAACTTTATCACTATTTATTTTATTAATTACTAAGTATAAAGTATCTATAACTGTATTACCTGTAATCGTTATACGACTGTCGGGCACACCTTCATTTAATAGATTATTTCTACTCAATCTTGTTGGAGCAAAGTGGTGCGTTGCAATTCGACCCGTAATTTGTCGATTCATCTCTTCAGGCCAAGGACTATAAATATTGTGTGTTCTTAAACCTGCCTCAACGTGCGCAACGGGTATTTTTTGATAAAAAGAAGCTAAGGCTACAGCCATTGAAGTTGATGTATCGCCATGTACAAAAACAAAATCTGGTTTAATCTCTAATAATACATCTCGCATTCCAACGATTACTCTAGCTGTTATATCGTAAAGATCCTGACCCTGCTTCATTATATTTAGGTCAAAATCAGGCACTATCTCAAATAGATTTAAAACACTATCAAGCATCTCTCTATGTTGACCTGTAACGCAAACATATGTTTCAAATCGTGCAAAATTATTTTTAAAATTTAAAATAAGTGGGGCCATTTTTATTGCTTCAGGACGAGTTCCAAAAACAAGTAATATCTTTTTTTTAACTTTCATTTTTTAATTAAAAAATTTGAAATTGATGCGAATATAGACAGAAGGATAAAAATCATTCATAATCTAAATTTCAGTTTTATGCTTCAACTTGTTATCGCTATTTAACAAATTTTAAACCAATCTTATTCAAAAATAAAAATTTGACTTTCGTTCTTAAGTTGGGATCAATTGCAAAAAAATAAGTGCACGACAAGATACTCGTACAAGATGTAAAACCAACAAAAAAGAATCGAATTAAACCCTTTTCTAAAGAGTAAAAAACAATTGAAGTAAGTGCCACAGAAACTAAAACCACTTTTAATACTGGGATTATCGTTTTTTCTATGAATTCATTCACTGATAGATTAATGTATTTATTTAAAAAATATAAATCAAAATAAAATTCACCAAAGGTACCAAAGATATAAACAATGAAAGGAACGTATGCTGGATATCCATTTTTTAATAAAATATACGAAACAGGTAAAACCATTAACAATATAGCACCGCCAGTAAGATTAATATATTTTGTTTTACCTACCGCGTGAATCGCTACTATAAATGGTCTATTCAAACTGTATAACAAACTCTGCAAAAGAATAATACGGCAAAAAAGTACTGTATTTTCAGGTACAATTTTTAACCACAGATAAAGTATAGTTTCTAATTCGTAAAAAATTGGTAATGAAATGAAAAAAAGTAGTAAAAATGCAAATTTGGCATTTTGAAAAACTAATGTTTTAAGTTCTTCAATTTTATTCTCGGCAAACAATTTAACAATTTGTGGAGAAACTGCTGTTTCGAAATTATTGACAAATGCATTAATGGTAGAACTTATTTGGTAGGATATTGCCCTCGCCGCATTAACTGATGGTCCAAAAAAAAGATTCAAAAGAATGTTTATTCCTTGATTTGCGCCTGTAAAAGCCATAAATCCAAATATGTTCCAGCCAGAAAAACTTAGCATAGATTTAATTATTTCTTTATCCCAAACATAATCAAACCTACATTCTAAATATTTTTTTTTGCAATGTATCCTATTAATAAAAAGTACCATGACGCTTACTGAAAAAATTAAAAGTGAGTAGGTTATCAATTTATCGTACTTCGACAATACTAACAAATAAACCAATAGCAATTTTAAAATTACATCAACAATACTAATATATGCGAATATTTTAAAATCCTCGTGTGCAACAATACTTGCATTATATGGAGCTTGGATAACAGAAATTAAACTTGCAAAAACGGAAAATTGATATACCCAATGTACTGCATACATTCTGTCAATCGGTATATTTAATTTGTTATTTATAAACCATAAGCCCAGAGTTTCTGCTAAAATTAATATTAAAAAAGCAATACCGATATGAATTAAAACTGATATTGAAAAAACTTTTTTTAATTCATTAAATTCATTTTTACCCAAATGAAAGGTAATAAACCTTTGCGTTCCTGATGCTAATGTGCCGTTAAAAAATGCAAACATAACAACAATCCCCCCAACTACATTATATACTCCAAAATCTACTATACCTAAGGTATTTAAAACAATACGAGAGGTGAACAACGATACTGCCATAGTAAAAAACATCCTTATGTATAACATAGAGGCATTTTTTACTATTCGCTTATGGCTTGCGTTTTGCATTAAATAATTAGAAGTAAATTATACTTTGGCATTTTGTGAGTGATTTTTAAATAAATTTTCACTAAAGTATCATCAATCTTGATCTTAAAGGTTACTATTACTAATGGTAGCTAGTCTTATGAATTCAATATACTATCCTTTATTTGAGGCAAGCATATTTATCCATTTAAAAATTTTTACATGTTTTTCTAAAACTGAAGGGTATTCTTTTATTTTTTCAAAACCTTTTTCAATTTGAGATTCTCTTAATTTTTCATTTTCAATTAATTGAATTAATACGTTGGATGCAGATTTTGCCGAGTATGGGTCAAAATACAAAGCCGCGTCACCGCAAACATCCGTATTAAATTCAAAATCTGATGTAGCAATAGGTACACCCATTTTCATTGCTTCAAGGTATGTAGCAGAAAAAACTTCTAATAATGTTGGTAAAAAAACAATGGATGATTTAGAATACCAACTTACACATTCCGCAAGTTTAATTTTACCAACATTTTTAACCATATGAGAAACGCCCAATTGTTCACATTTTAAATTGAATACCTCAAGAAATGGGTGGTTTTCTGGGATTGTTGTTATAAAAGTTAAGGACTTATGGTCAATCAATAATTTGGCTACCTCAGGAATTAAAATTAAGTTTTTATGTGCATAAGCAGCTGCTAAACAAAAAACATAAAAACGCCCATCTTCTTTAACCGAATTTATTTTTATATCATCAAAAGCTTTATTGGGGGAATTTGGGAAAACACGAATTTCAGAATCCTTCTTATTGAATTTTTTTAGCAAAAAAGACCTTGAAAGGTTATTTTGAACCTCAAAATAACTTGCTTTGGATGCCCAGTAGTATTTGTAAACCGATTCTAAGCGCTTTAAAAAAAATTCTTTAAAATTTAATGTTTTGAAAGGCAATAATTCTTTTGGATAAATTTCCCAAGGATTAGTAAATCTTGCAACTTCAAAAGTCTTAAATTTTATATAAGACGGAAAAGAAACAGAATAAACGATATTGGGTTTAAACTCTGCCTCAATCTGTTTGATTTGTTTTCTTGTTTCAAATCCGTCAAGTATTTTTGATGGATTACCTATACACTTAATGAATCTAGTATCATTCTTTATTTTATCAGCTACTTCAGTGTATAAATTATTTGAAAGGATCATTTTAAAATCGAAATCAATGCTTTCGTTTTCAACTAGAAATTCAACCATTGATATTCCAATTTGGATACCCCCTCCGTTAACGAAAGTAGATGAATTTATTAAAATTCTAATCATTCTATTTTTTATAATAAGTTAAATACCATTCAATAAATTTTTTCACTCCAAGATTCACATCAGTTTTAGGCTCAAAGTTAAATTCAGATTGAAAACTTGAAATATTTGCCCAAGTCCTTTTTAGGTCACCTTGCTGCAAAGGCAAAAATTCTTTTATTGCATTAATATTTGTAAAATTCTCAATTGCACTAATAAAATCGGTTAATTTTATAGGATTACCATTTCCAATATTATGTATATTATAATATGTTTTCGGAATTCTTTGATCAATAATAACAGCATTAATTCCATTTATGATATCATCAATGTAAGTGAAATCCCTGTAGAGCTCTCCATTGTTATAAATTTTAATGGGTTTTCCATTAATAATAGCATCAGTAAAAAGAAACATTGCCATGTCAGGTCTACCCCATGGTCCATATACGGTAAAAAACCTTAACCCAATTGTGTTAATTCCAAATAAGTGAGCATAAGTATGACTCATAAGTTCATTACTTTTTTTTGTTGCTGCATATAAACTAATGGGTTGCTCAACTTTATCATCAGGGGAAAAAGGTAATTGTTCATTCAAACCATAGACGCTTGAACTACTTGCATAAACAAGTTTTGTAATATGATAATTTCTGCAATTTTCTAAAATATTCAAAAAGCCGATAATATTGCTTTCTGCATAAATAAATGGATTTTCAATACTATACCTAACCCCTGCTTGAGCAGCTAAATTACACACTACATCAAATTTATAAAAATCGAAAATTTTAGGTAAATTTTCTCTGTCTTCTATATTTAATTTTATGAAAATGAATTTATTATTATAAAGCTCACTCTCATACTTAATATTATAGTTGATATCTAAATTTTTAGAAATCCCTAACTCGTTTAATCTATTAAATTTAAGATTTACATCATAATAATCGTTTATGTTATCTATGCCTACAACAGTATGACCCAATTGTAATAATTTATTAGATAAGTGAAAACCTATAAATCCAGCAGCTCCTGTTACTAAAATATTCATTTCTTTATTTTACCACTAATTTTTGTATGACAATACTTATTTCAAATTTTACTAAAGCCAGAGTCAAGTTGAAAACCTTTAAATTGATCAATGGGAGTAGGAACGGTAATAATATAAATCTGGCAAGCTTGAATATCTTGCAATTGATTTGAAAAAGTTAAATGGGTAGAAGATTTAATCTCAGCTTTTCATCAAAATGTTGTCTAGTATGACCCAAGCGATAAGATAAATTATTGTGCGTTTGTTGGCTTACATTGATTGCCGTAATAATTAGGAGCGATCTTTACAAGATTAGACCTAAATTCAGCTATGAATGTTATTTTCATGAAAAATTTATAATCTTGCATCAATCAGTTCCCTATCCAACACGGATTTAATGTCATAAATGACCGAATCAGCAGAATTTTTCAATTTTTCAAAATCCAACTTTAATAGTTCATCGTGCGCCACTGCTAAGACAATGCTGTCGTACTTGCTCAAAACAGGTGTCATTGGAATACCATATTCGTGCAAGACTTCATGCGCATTGACATGCGGGTCATATACATCCACTTCTAATCCAAATTGTTTCAATTCCGTATAAATATCCACCACTTTGGAATTTCTAATGTCTGAACAATTTTCTTTGAAAGTGACTCCCAAAATTAAAGCTTTTGAACCTTTAACTTGCAGGCCTTTGTTGACCATCAATTTAATGATTTGAGTAGCCACGTATTCTCCCATGCTATCATTGATCCTTCTTCCAGCTAGGGTTATTTCAGGGTGATAACCCAATTCTTGTGCCTTTTGCGCTAAATAATAAGGATCTACTCCAATGCAATGCCCTCCCACCAATCCCGGATTATATTTCATGAAGTTCCATTTCGTACCTGCTGCAGCTAGGACCTCATGGGTGTCTATTCCCATTAAATTAAAAATTTTTGCCAATTCATTGACAAAAGCAATGTTGATATCTCTTTGCGTATTTTCAATCACTTTAGCCGCTTCCGCCACTTTAATAGATGGCGCAAGATGGGTACCTGCAAGTATTACGCTTTTATATAAGTGATCAATTTTTAGACCAATCTCTGGAGTAGAGCCGGAGGTTACTTTAAGGATTTTATCAACTGTATGTTCTTTGTCGCCAGGATTGATTCTCTCAGGAGAATAACCCGCAAAAAAATCTTTATTAAAAATTAACCCAGAAATTTTTTCTAAAATAGGAATACATTCTTCTTCCGTTGCCCCCGGATAAACCGTCGATTCATAAATCACCATATCTCCCCGCTTTAATACTTTACCTACTGCTTCACTGGCTTTAAACAAAGGTGTCAAATCGGGTCGATTATGCTTATCTATGGGAGTTGGCACGGTAATAATAAACACATTACAATTGGCTAAATCTTCAATTTTACATGAATTAAACAAACCATTTTCGTTGGTATTAACAGATTTGATTACTTGAGAAAGTAGGTCTTCCCCTATTTCAAGCGTTACGTCCTTACATTGATTCAATTCTGAAATTCGCTTCTGATTTATATCAAAACCTACTACGGGATATTTAGATGCAAATAGTCTTGCCAACGGTAAGCCTACATATCCCAACCCGATAATTGCTAATTTATACATCCGTTTTTAGACCTATTATATATTTTCCCAATACCAATTTATGGCCGCCTCTATTCCTTCGGCCATTTTGAATTTAGGCTGATAACCTAACAAAGATTTTGCTTTTTCTATGCTCGCTAAAGAATGAGGAATATCCCCAACCCTTTGTGGTCCGTGAATAATTTGAACATCGTTGATGGATGAATCAAATTTAGATAAAGATTTTTTAAGCTGATGTACCAAATCGTTCAATGTGGTTCTATCTCCCACTGCTGTATTAAATACAGTATTCACAGCTTCGGGATTAGTAGTTGTCATAGCCAACTCATTCATCTGAATGACATTGTCGATGTAGGTGAAATCCCTAGAATAATTTCCATCGCCGTTGATGATTGGACTTTCATGATTGATTAAAAGCTTGGTAAATAAAGGTATCACAGAAGCATACGCTCCATTGGGATCTTGTCTTCTCCCAAACACATTAAAATACCGTAAACCTATCGTTTCCAAACCATAGGTTTTACTAAAAATATCTGCATATAATTCATTGACATACTTGGTAATTGCATAAGGAGACAAAGGCTTGCCAATCTTATCTTCCACTTTGGGCAGACATTCGGAGTCTCCATAGGTAGAAGAGCTTGCCGCATAAATGAATCTTTTTACCCCCGCATCTTTGGCTGCTACCAACATATTCAAAAAGCCAGAAACATTGACATCGTTGGAGGTAATGGGGTCATTGATGGACCTTGGAACGGAACCCAATGCGGCTTGGTGTAATACATAATCAACTCCAATCACAGCATTATTACAATCAGCTAGATTCCGAATATCCCCTTCAATGAGTTTAAAATTAGGATTGTCTAAATGTTGAACAACATTGTGTCGATGACCTGTGGCAAAATTATCTAAACAAACCACTTGATGGCCTTTGTCCAAAAAATATTCACATAAATTACTCCCAATAAAACCAGCTCCGCCTGTAATTAAGATCTTCATTATCAATTTAAAACCTTTTTTTTATACCCAGAAAATAAGCAAATACGCTATATGTTCCGTACAATTACCCAATCCGAACTGCCACCTGCTCACTCAAAGAATTATACGTCAAATAGGTATAAATCAGGTGATTATCTTCAGTAAACTCTTTAAACGCTCTGAATTCATCCTCTTCCCAGCCAGGAAAATTGAAATATTCATCAAAAACAATGACGGTTCCAGGAACTATGTTGTTTTTTAAATGTTCAAAAATGGTTTTTGTCGAACGATATAAATCGCAATCTATGTGTAAATAAGCAATGGGTTCACTCTCATATTTTAGAAGAAAATCAGGCAACGATTGTTCAAAATACCCCTTGACTAAAACGACATTCTCTTCCACTTTGGGTAACTTGTTGAGGGCAAAAGTACCTTTGTCAAATCCATCTCTCCAAAATTCTGGTAAACCTTCAAACGAATCAAATCAAAAGACGGTTTGTGGCACCTGTTTAGCTATAAAATTAATGGTCTGCCCTTTATAGACTCCGAATTCAAGATAAAGTCCTTTTACACTTACTTTGGATATTGCATATTGATGAACTTTCCATTTAGAATCCATTGAAGTGACGTCCTTCATATGTGCTTCCACATAATCAACGGTGGTTTTTAAAGCTCTAACTTGTCGTTGAAATTGAATATTTTTAGCAAAGCGTTTTTCTATCCCTTTAGATAAGATATCAAATAATTGATTGGCAATTGAAAGGAATATTTTTTTAAACATCAATTACTCTTTTCAAAAATTGCTTTAATTACTCCTCTTACCATTTTGTCTGAACTATGATTTTTCTGATTTTCCTCTCTTCTCTCCCGTTTTCTCTCTTCCCTCTTCTAAAGCAGCTGCATCTTATTTTCCACATTATCCAACATACCCAGGGAGTATTCTAAAGGACTAATGAGCGCTACGCGGATTTTCTTTTGGATCAGAGGTTCTATTTTATCAATCAATTGGTGTAAATATGCTTTATCGATGTCGCCCACCAAAACCAAGTCCACAAAAGAGGTATTTTTTCCTTCCGCCAAATCGCCGGTTAAGAATACCTGTTCCAGATTTCCCACTTTGTTCAAGATTTTTTCCATGATTTGATCCAAGCCTACAAATTGAAGGATAATTCCTCTCATAGATTGGAACAGGGGGTGAGATTGATTGATGGAATAATATTTTACTTTGGAATTGTCAAAATCTTCGCTGGCTTCAATCAATTTCAAATCAAAGAGCTTATTTAACTCCAATCGTACGGTGTTGGAACTAACCCCCAAATCTCTTTCTAGTCCTCGCAAATAGACTTTGCTAGCAGGGTTTAACAACAACTTAGTCAGAAGTTGTATTCGTATTTTTCCGTTAAAAAGTTGTTCGAGCAAGGGAAAATGATGTAAGATGTAAGATGGATGACGTAGGATGTAAAATGGAAGATGTAATAGAATTCAAACTCCTCTTACATCATACATCTTACTTCATACGGCTTCGCCGCTTTGACTCCCAATTAATGGGTCAAAAACTGATACAATATTGAGTAGTAAATATAGTTTTTCGGACATGATATTTTTGAAAACAAAGGGCAAGTATTGCGTGAAAATGAGTGAAAATGAGTGAAAAAACGCAGATTAAAGCAAATTAAGGCCTATATCATAGCACATTACTACTCAACAGGTACCAAAAGTCTGTCCAGCGAATTAGCCATCGCTCATCTCCAATCAAGGTGCATTACAAATTATTCTTCATTTATGGACAATTGCCGATTAAGGCAAAAAGATGCACTATGGCTTGTAAAATGAAATTAGTTTGGTCCAATGTGCGCAAGGATTAGTGGACTTAATTATATTTGCAAAACAAAAATCGAAAAGATATGATCATTGAACCAAGAATGAGGGGATTTATCTGCTTGACTGCCCATCCAAAGGGTTGCGAGCAGAATGTGATTCATCAAATTAATTACATCCGCTCCAAAGGAGAAATTGATGGTCCTAAAAAGGTATTGGTTATTGGAGCTTCTACTGGATTTGGCCTAGCTTCTCGCATAACGAGTGCCTTTGGATCTCAAGCCTCCACCATTGGCGTCTTTTTCGAGAAAGCACCACAAGCTGGTAAAACAGCTTCTCCCGGATATTACAATTCCTTGGCTTTTCATGCCCAAGCACAACAAGCAGGCCTATACGCCAAAAGCATAAACGGAGATGCCTTTTCGAACGAAGTAAAAAATCAAACAATCGATTTGATCAAAGCTGATTTAGGAAAAATCGATTTAGTGATATATAGTTTGGCTTCTCCAGTTCGAATGAATCCCAACACCGGCATTTTACACCGCTCGGTGCTTAAACCGATTGGCGAAACATTTACCGACAAAACGGTTGATTTTCACACAGGAATTGTATCGGAAATTTCCATCGCGCCTTGCACCGATGAGGATATAGAAAACACGGTGGCCGTTATGGGCGGAGAGGATTGGCAAATGTGGATGGATGCTTTGTTGAAAGCGGATGTCTTATCTGAAAATGCCATGACAGTAGCTTATTCCTACATTGGACCCAAAGTAACAGAGGCCGTTTACCGAAAAGGAACCATTGGCAAAGCGAAAGATCACTTGGAAGCAAGTGCAGACCTGATTAGTCAGAATTTATCTACAATCGGCGGAAAAGCCTACGTATCAGTCAACAAAGCCTTAGTAACCCAAGCGAGCTCTGCGATACCTGTCATTCCATTGTACATTTCCTTGCTCTACAAACTAATGAAAGAACAAGGATTACACGAAGGATGTATTGAACAAATACAACGTTTGTACAGCGAGCGCCTGTATACAAAAGATGGAATTCCAACAGACGAAAAAGGAAGAATTCGCATTGATGATTGGGAAATGAAGTCCGACATCCAAGCAAAAATAGCGGAACTTTGGAAAGAAGCAGATACCGAATCATTGCCTGCCATGGGCGATTTAGCAGGTTATAAAACCGACTTTTCGAATTTATTTGGTTTTGGAGTAGAAGGAGTTGATTACACTGCTGAATCAGATGAAAATGTTTTGATCGATGGCTTGATAGTTATTAGTTAATAGGTATTAGGTATTAGGTTTTAGGTATTAGGTAATAGGTAATAGGTAATAGTTATTAGTTATTAGTTATTATTGCGAATTAAGGGTTGAAATAGCCAACTCTTTTCATTCTTGTTTAGAACTTATAAATGAACTTGCGATTAATCCGACGAAAGATTTAAGTGAAAACTGATAAATTACGAAGGATCCAATTAACAATTGCTTTTACAGATTCAGGACCTTGACTAGCTTGGTCGTGTTCACTTTTTAATTCCACGGATATAATCCGCGGTTATGCATATTGAACCTCTTCGGGGTTTTTGTAAAAACTATATTCTCTATATATGTAGCCTGGAAGGCTACAATGTGCATAACCTCGGATACAATCCGTGGAGAGAAAGAAAGTTGATAGAAATAAAAAAACAAAAGTCTAGATTATTTCCTAGCCTCAAAAATTTTGAACCTGACCCAATTAATCTTGAGTATTAATTCGCGTGTTTTAATGCTTAAAAAACAATGATTATCAGACACTTACCCTAAATTTAACACTGTTTTCCTACCTCATTTTGTTGTTGTTTCTTTCCTTTAAAAACACTTTTATGAAAATTTAAGTATAAAAAAATAGTTCCTAATAACTAATACCTAATAACTATCCAATGCCTCCCAATCTATTTTAGGAGGAATTGATTTTTTATCTCTGTGAAATACCTGCTTTAAATCCGCTTTACCATCGAAAAAACCCCCGTTTTTCAAGTAGAATGCTCCATTGATTTCCCCACCTTCATAATCTTTCCTATAGCCTCTTTTTGCGATATCATCCCCGGTAAATGTGGCATCAGTTAGCTCCATCCAATTGCCCATGGCGTCAGCCACCCACTGCTGGTGGTATTGGGCAAGTCGAGTAATATAGCCGTTGCGAGGCTCAAAGTTTTCGACAAAAGAATGAGGTTTTTTGTACCAAGTATTGGTTTTTGGGCGCTTGAAAGTGGCAATGTGTAGCCATTTTTCTTCGGATTTTTCTTTGAAATAGGCGGCATAAATAGTAGACCCTTTCCCGTCAGGCTCCACCGAATTTAAAAATTGGTAAGTTTTTCCTGCTTTCCAAGGATACCTTAAATAGCTTTGTCCACCAGCCCCTTCATTGCCAAATTCGCCTGAATAAACCTGGTCGCCTTTTTTTAAAAGCTTGATTTTTTGATCTTCTGGAATAGACTCTGGATGGTCTGTTTGGAAGGGACTCCAAACCGAAAACAAAATCCTTCTTTCGGTGGCTGAATTAACTTGTATTCCAAAATATCCTTCGGCAAAACCGTTTGCCATGAAATAAGAGCCAATGGGATCCGAGCCGGTCGGGATACTTACTTCATTGTAAAACCATTTGATGTTTGTATTTGGTACAGGCGAGTAGGACAAATGAACAGATGGCCCTCTAAGACCCCAATAGAACCTATTATTGATGTTGTCCTTGACAAAATCGATTTGTCCAGGTGTTTCAGAAACGACCACCAAAGAACTAATTGAGGCGAAATGTTCAGATTGCTTGGTAATTCCTTCCAGATTTAGCGATTGGTATCCAGCAGGTAAGAAAAAATTCCCGATAAAAACGAGCTTTGTTTGATCCGGCTTAATTAACACTTTTTCAGATTGATTGCCCAAGGAACAACTTATTTGACTGGAAAATTTTCCTGGAAGAAGTTGAAGGAATAAAGCGCAATTTCTTGGAACTTGGTTTTTGAAATAAAGGCTGAACTTGCTTTTTTCGGAGCTCCAATGAACGATTCCGCTTTTATTAATGAGCTCATCATTGGCTCCCTTGCTCGTCAAGTAAGCATTTCCTCCAAAGGCAATGACGGCAGTATCAGACGAAATAATTGACCCTGCCAACAAAGAAAAATGGCCTATGATCAAAGGAATGTAGAATAGATATTTACGCATCAATAAATGTAATGAGTTATTTTTGATTTGAAAGGCGAGCACAAGACTAATTTACTTAAAGGTATCTAAAAATCGATTTGGCATTTGTTTCGCCATCTTTATCTAACCCTCAGGATGGTAAAAATTCGGTTTTGAACCTTTACTTTGCCAGAGTCGACCCGACACCTGACCTCAATATTTTCGCTGGAAAGGTGTGTCGTGGTAGCTTGTAAAATCAGGTCGTTGATTGGACGACTACTTATTCGTTTTCGACTAGAAAAAGGAATTTCAATACCATTTTGGTACAAACTAAAGTAGGCAGTGGCGTCCCCTGCGCCAGCGGGGAAAATGTTTCCGGCAAGGGTAGCTGTAGAAAATCCCGTAATGGCTCCTGCATTGGTGGCAATGTTTCCAGAAATGACTGAATTACCGACATTGGTTATGCCCCCAATTTTGGTAAAAAGACTGTAAGAGTCCAATATTCCGTGGGTGGTGGCACATCCTGATGTTTGTGAAACGGCAGAAGCATCTATATCTATGGCTCCAGCGCGGGTATACAAGCTTCCAGTAATGCTAGAGAGATTGCCCATGGAAACAGCGCCATTGTTAGACAGAAGCATGCCCTTCATGGAGGTAGAAGCACCCAAGGCGATGGCCCCTTCAGCGATCCAATAGACATTACAAGGGGAGGCTCCATTGATGAGATTTAGCTGAAAACCTGCAGCGGTGCTGAAAGCTGCTCCAAATTGGAAAATAAATTCTGCATTAGGGTTGTTGTTGGCATCCAGGGTCAAGGTTCCATTGGCTGTAACGGCACCCACATTGGAATATACCCCTGGAGAAAGGGTTTCTCCTGCACCATAAGTAGCTAAGTGAGTCGAGTTCGTAATGGGCTTTGCCATTAAATTCGTGTAAGTTAAATCCAAAGCGACGGCTGTTTCGGCCGTATTATTTCCAGGTTCAATGGTGTACTGGGCATTAAAATGAAGGAGGTAAATCCCTGCAACGGGAGATAAACTAAGTCCGCTGATGAGCTCATCGGTGTGGGAAATGGTGGACACTTCATTGCCAGCGGTAATGGAAAAGTATTGATTGGTATTGGCCAAAACAAAAGCTGTGTTGGCTAATTGTTGGTTGTTTGTTTCTAATGAAGCAGTTGGTGCCAAAGGAATCCCTGTGAATGTTGGAGAATTTAAACCCGCTTTTAAATCCAGAGCCGTTTGAGTTGGGGTGGATACTATTTTATCCAAATCGCTGGTGTTGTTGACATTACCTAATCCCACAGCGGAGGCATTCAACGTTTGCCATGTTTTGTCGCCCCTGAAATATTGGACTGTTGTTCCAGCAGCAATAATCGGTTCTCCATTGGACCCATCTACTCCAGCTAGACCTGTTAAACCTGTTTCACCTCTTGGACCTGTCAATCCCGTTAATCCAGTTGCACCTTGTAAACCCGTTGCACCTTGTAAACCCGTCGAACCATCAGCGCCATTTGATCCCGTAACACCCGCGATTCCTTGTAATCCTGTTAAACCTTGTAAACCCGTCGCACCTTGAATTCCCGCCGAACCATCTGACCCATTTGAACCTGCAGCACCCGCAATTCCTTGTAAACCTGTCGCACCTTGTAAACCCGTCGCACCAACTGCTCCATTGGATCCCGCAGCGCCCGTAATTCCTTGTAAACCCACCGAACCATCTGCTCCGTTTGATCCTGCAGTACCCGTAATTCCTTGTAATCCTGTTAAACCTTGTAAACCCGTCGAACCTTCAATTCCCGCCGAACCATCTGACCCATTTGAACCTGCAGCACCCGCAATTCCTTGTAAACCTGTTAAACCTTGTAAACCTGTCGCACCTTGTAAACCCGTCGCACCAACTGCTCCATTTGAACCTGCAGTGCCCGCAATTCCTTGTAAACCTGTCGCACCTTGTAAACCCGCCGAACCATCTGCTCCATTTGATCCCGCAACACCTGCGATTCCTTGTAAACCCGTCGCACCATCTGCCCCATTCGATCCCGCTGCACCCGTAATTCCTTGTAAACCTGTCGCACCTTGTAAACCCGCCGAACCATCTGCTCCGTTGGATCCCGCAGCGCCCGTAATTCCTTGTAAACCCGTCGCACCATCTGCCCCATTCGATCCCGCTGCACCCGCTATTCCTTGCAAACCCGTGGCACCTTGTAAACCCGCCGAACCATCTGCTCCATTTGATCCCGCAACACCTGCGATTCCTTGTAAACCCGCCGCACCATCTGCTCCATTTGAACCTGCAACACCCGCGATTCCTTGTAAACCTGCAGCACCTTGTAAACCCACTGAGCCATCTGCTCCATTTGATCCCGCAACACCCGCGATTCCTTGTAAACCTGCAGCACCTTGAATTCCCACCGAACCATCTGCTCCGTTGGATCCCGCCGCACCAGTGATTCCTTGTAAACCAGTAGCACCTTGTAAACCCACTGAACCATCTGCCCCATTGGTTCCTGCAGCACCCGTAATTCCTTGTAAACCCGTTGCACCTTGTAAACCCGTCGCACCATCTGAACCATTAGATCCCGCTGCACCCGTAATTCCTTGTAAACCCGTTGCACCTTGTAAACCCACCGAACCATCTGCTCCATTTGATCCCGCAACACCTGCGATTCCTTGTAAACCTGCAGCACCTTGTAAACCCACCGAGCCATCTGCGCCATTTGAACCCGCTGCACCCGTTGATCCTTGAAGTCCAGTGCTTCCTTGTAAACCTGTTAAACCAATCGTTCCTTGTAAACCAGCCGCGCCATCTGCGCCATTTGACCCCGTCGCACCTGTTGATCCTTGAAGTCCAGTGTTTCCTTGTATACCCGTCGCACCTTGCAGACCTGTTAATCCTTGAAGTCCCACAAAGCCATCCGCGCCATTTGAACCAGCGGCACCCGTGATTCCTTGTAAACCCGTCGCACCTTGCAGACCTGTTAATCCTTGAAGTCCCACCGAACCATCCGCACCATTTGATCCTGTAACACCCGCGATTCCTTGTAAACCTTGAGGACCCATCGGACCGATTAAACCAACTGAACTATTGGCTCCGTCTAAACCATTCAAACCAGCGATACCCTGTAAACCTGTATCACCTTTTGGGCCAGTTAATCCCACCGAACCATGTGCCCCATTCGATCCCGCAGCACCCGCGATTCCTTGTAAACCTGTCGCACCTTGTAAACCCGTAATTCCTTGCATTCCTGTTGAACCATCTGCGCCGTTTGATCCTGCATCACCCGCAATTCCTTGTAAACCCGTCGCACCTGCTGCACCATTGGTTCCCGCAACGCCCGCAATTCCT
>JBILRJ010000113.1:0-8846 GCA_044372695.1 Spirosomataceae bacterium | reverse complement strand
CTACCAAACCAACATCTGCTAAAACTTTCAATTCCATCACCACCCATAGGTCTAAACCTGGCTCGCCTGGCTGAGCATGTCTGGGTGATTGATTAGTAGAAGATTTGAAATTATGATTTCCTAAACCGCCTCTACCCCCAGGTAGGAGTAAAACTTTTTGACCGCTTTCAGTTACCTCAGCCAAAAATTCATTGGTTTCAGCATCTTTGATGATGGTTCCTAAAGGTACCTCAACGAAAATATCTTCTCCCTCTGCACCTGAACGTCTTCCGCCTTCACCACCCATACCGCGATCAGCAATGATGTGTTTTTGGTACTTCAAATGAATCAAAGTCCAAAGTTGTGGATTCCCAACCAAATAAATATGACCACCACGTCCGCCATCCCCACCATCTGGCCCACCCTTGGGCACGTGCTTTTCTCTTCTAAAATGAGAAGAACCACTTCCGCCACGGCCAGAACGTAGATTAATTTTAACGTAATCGATGAAATTTGATGTCATATTATTTTGTTAGTGCAATTAAGCTTCGACGATTTGGGTGATTTGTTGGAATATATCCTCAATTTCACCAATTCCATTGATGGCTTTGAATTTTCCTTGCGACTCATAATAATGAGCTACCGGAGCGGTTTTATCAGTATACTCTTGTACTCTTTTTCGGATTAAATCTTCGTTTTGATCGTCTGGTCTCCCAGATGTTTTTCCACGATCTAATAGACGCTGAGTTAATTCTTCTTGATTCACCTCAAGAGAAATCATTTCTTTGATATCCAAGGAATGGCCTTGCAGCAAATGATCCAAAGCTTCTGCTTGAGCAACAGTTCTTGGAAAACCATCAAAAATAAATCCAGCTGCTTGCTTATTTTCATTCAATTTATTTTCAATCATACCAATCACTACCGCATCTGGAACCAAAATACCTTGATCCATCAATTTCTTGGCTTCCAAACCTAAAGAAGTTCCCGCAGAAATTTCCGCCCTTAATAAATCACCTGTAGACAAGTGTATAAGATGATATTTTTCGATTAATTTGGCGGATTGGGTACCTTTACCTGCACCTGGAGGGCCGAATAAAACAAGATTTAACATACAAAAAAACTGAAATGATGATGTTGGATGAAAAACAAAATAAGCCTCAAAGATAGAAAAAATCGCCCGATTATACTACAATTAAATAGGATCTAAAAATTACCAAAAAGATTAATTATGATTATAATTAATTTTAATCAAAAAAAAATTAAATTTTATTATATCATTATGATATTTAATTGTTTTTTTTCTATTTTCGCAATGCTGTTGTCGACACAAATAGTCTTTTCGTCTTAGACAATGGCATTAGTGCCGGTAAAAAAGGTTTTTACCGGAATTTTTCAAACATATTTTTTTATGAAAAAACAATTTTACTTCAGCCGAGTGGTTTATCTACTAGCATTGATGCTATCCCTTTCATGGGTTGCGTTCGGTCAAGACCGAAAAGTAAGTGGAAATGTTTCTGACGCCAAAGGTCAGGGCATACCGGGTGTATCTGTTTTAGTTAAAGGAACAACAACAGGTACTTCAACAGACGTTAATGGAGCTTTCTCTATCAACGTCAAAAGCAATAGTGCAGAATTACAAATTTCATCTGTTGGATATTTATCCAAATCGGTTGTCGTTGGCAACAAAACAAGTATTGCTGTAACTTTGGATGAAGACATCAGCCAATTGAACGAAGTTATTGTAACTGGATATGCCTCTCAACGTAAGAAAGATATCACGGGTGCAGTTGCGGTTGTTTCAGCAAAAGAATTAACCGCCGTTCCTAGTGCATCGGTAACACAGATGTTACAAGGACGTGCAGCGGGTGTGACAGTTGGTAATGATAACTCACCAGGAGGAGGAACTATGGTTCGTGTCCGTGGTTTTGGATCTACCAACAACAACTCACCTTTGTACGTAATTGACGGAGTCCCTACTCAAGGTACACTAAACCAAATCAACCCTAATGATATTGAGTCGATGCAGGTATTGAAAGATGCTTCTGCAGCTTCTATCTATGGTGCTCGTGCTGCGAATGGAGTTGTGATTATCACAACAAAACGTGGTGGAGAAGGTGAGCCTAAAATCAATTTTGACATGTACACAGGTACACAACAATTGGGCAAAACATTGAATTTGATGAATACCAAAGAGATGGGACAGTATTTCTACGAGTCGCAAATTGGAGCAGGAAGACCAGCAGGTACTTCGCCATCAGCACAATACCGTTTTGCACCAGATGGAACTCAAACGATCGCGGATTATATTTATCCTAACGTTTACGGTGCATTGCCAGCTAACTTTACTTATACAAATGACATCACGGATCCAAGATTGGGTGTTACTGCTTTTAACATAACGAAAGCAAACAAACAAGGTACAGATTGGCAACGTGAAATTTTTGGACCAGCAAAGATCTCTAGTTATCAATTAGGAGCAACAGGTGGTACTAAAAATGGTAAATATGCCATCTCAGCAAGTTATTTTGATCAAGAGGGTATCTTGAAGTACACAGGTTACAAACGTTACTCTGTTCGTGCTAATACAGAATTCAAAAAAGGAGCTATTACATTTGGAGAGAACGTAACTGTATCCATCGATGAACGCCTTGGTGTTCCAGGTGGAAATAATAGTGAATCCAATCCAATCATGTTTGCTATTCGTATTCAGCCTATCATCCCAGTATTTGATATCACAGGAGGTCCAGTTGAATTAGGTGGAACAAATACATCAAATCTAAATGGTTTTGCTGGTCCACGTGGTTCTAACCTAGGTAACGCACCTAACCCATTGGCTCGTCAATGGAGAGAGCGTCATAACCCAGTTACATCGACGCGTATCTTTGGTAATGTATTTGCTGAAGTTGAAATTATGAAAGATTTAAAGGCACGTACTAGCCTTGGTTTTGAATACAACAACTTTAACCAGTCAGCTTATTTTAACCGTGATATTGAGGCGGCTGAAGCGCGTAATGCAAATAGTTTAACGGTACAAAACAATTTTGATCGTGCAGTTACATGGTACAATACCTTGAATTACACTAAAAAGTTTGGAGACCATGATATCAATGTTTTGGTTGGTACAGAATCTGTATCTACATATGGTTTTGGTTTTGGAGCACAGCGAAGCAATTTTGCATTTGACGATTTATCCTATCGTTATTTGAATAATGGTTCTGCTGCTGGTTTAACCAATGCAGGAGCAGGAGCAACCATTACAGCTTTGTTCTCGCAGTTCGGAAAAGTAAACTATGCTTATAAAGACTTTTTATTAGCTGATTTCACCTTACGTAGAGATGGATCTTCTCGTTTCTCGCCAGCATATCGTTATGGTGTGTTCCCTGCATTCTCAGTGGGAGCTCGTCTTTCAGAATTGCCAATGTTTAAAGATTTGACTTTCATCAATGATTTAAAAGTTCGTGCAGGTTGGGGTAAAACAGGTAATCAGTTGATTCCAAACGTTTACAACGCATATACATTGTTCACTCCAGACCCTAATAACAATGCTTATGACATTGGAGGATCAGGTAGTTCCATCGCATCTGGTTTTGATATTTCGCAATTTGGTAATTCAAATGGCCGTTGGGAAACTAATACATCTACCAACATTGGTTTAGATGCTAGTTTATTGAACAACAAATTGGATATTGCTTTTGACTGGTACACTCGTACTACATCAGATATGTTAACACAAGTACCTATTCCAAGAACATCTGGAACAGGAAGCATTCCATTTGTGAACATCGGAGAAGTGAATAACACAGGTATTGACTTAAACGTGTCTTATAGAGACCAAATTGGTAAATTGAGATATTCAATTTCAGGCCAAATTAGCCAGTACAAAAATAATGTGGTTAAATTGAATGACGATCCAAATGCATCCATCTTTGGATTCACAACGCGTGTACCAGCGATATCTCTTACAAGAGCTGGATTACCAATTGCTAGTTTCTTTGGTTACGTAGTAGAAGGTGTTCTTAAAGATGACGCTGCGGCTGCAGCGGCAGTACAAATTCCTGGTTACACCCGTGCTGGTGTGTTTAAATTCAAGGATGTTAACGGTGATGGTAGAATCAACGCTTCAGATAGAACAATCATTGGTAATCCACATCCTGACTTTACTTATGGCTTAAACTTAAATTTAGGATATAAGAATTGGGATTTGACCGTGTTTGCTCAAGGAGTTCAAGGAAATGAAATCTTCAATTACTTAAAATACTGGACAGACTTTAATACATTCCAAGGAAACCGTTCAACAGATATGTTGTATAACTCTTGGAAGAAACAAGGAGATGTGGCCCAATTGCCTCGCTTAAATGCTAGTGATACATTTAGTCAGCAAATTTCTACTTATTTTGTTGAAGATGGTTCATACATGCGTATCAAAAACATCCAATTAACTTACAATGTACCCAATACAGTGTTGAAGAAAATTAGACTAAGTTCGATGCAAGTATATGTTCAAGGACAAAACTTATTGACTTTTACTAATTATAAAGGTTTAGATCCTGATATCAACATCAGAAATTCAGGAGCTGATAATCAAGATATCCACATGGGTATTGATGAGGGAGCATTCCCGGTAGCTAAGTCTTATAACGTAGGTTTAAGAGTAGGATTTTAATTAAATATTTTTGAAATAAATAGATAAAAAATGAAAAAGTTAATCATATTCGCATTATTTGCGACAATTGGAGTGAGCTTTTCTTGTTCAGAGTCGTTTCTCGAGGTACAACCTCAAGGAGCTGCATCTCTGACATCTCTATCTAATAAAAACGGAGTAAATGCCCTATTGGTGGGTGCGTATTCTTTATTGGACGGAGTAGGTGCAGGAAATACGGGACGAACATCTGCCATATCAAACTATGTTTTTGGTGGAATTACTTCTGGTGATGCGGTTAAAGGTACGGATGCTGGTGATCAACCTGAACAAAGTTTCATTGAACAATTTACTTGGTTTGCTGAAAATACATATTTCCTAGGTAAATGGCAGCATACATATGATGGTGTAGCTCGTGCAAATGAGGCCATCTTATTAGCGAAAAGCCCAGATGTGAAGGACATGACAGAAGCTGAGAAAACCCAAGTGGTTGCTGAGGCACGTTTTTTACGTGGTCACTATCATTTCGAAGGAAAGAAAATGTGGAACATGATTCCTTACGTAGATGAGACCATTTACAAGCGTGATGATCCAAATTCAACGAAATTACCAAATGACAAGGATATTTGGCCAAACATAGAGGCAGATTTCAAATTTGCGGCGGATAATCTTCCAGCGACACAATCTCAAAAAGGAAGAGCAACTAAATGGGCAGCAATGGCTTATTTGGCTAAGGCATATATGTTCCAAAAGAAATATAGTTTAGCTAAGCCTTTATTGTTAGACATTTTGCAGAACTCAGGTAAAAGACTAGCTGCGGAGTATCATGACAACTACAGAACTGCAACTAACAATAATATTGAGTCCCTTTTTGAAGTACAATTCTCTGTGAACGATGGTTCAACAGGAAACAATGGTAATCAAGGTGACAACTTAAACTGGCCATATGCAGCTAATTCTCCAGGTCGTGGATGTTGCGGATTTTACCAACCATCACAAAACCTTGTAAACGCATTCAAAACCACAGCGGATGGTTTACCAATGATTGGTAAAAACAAAGCAGGTTTAGAAGATACTTACAATGAGGTAGATTTACCTAACGATCAGGGTGTTGGAGCTTCAGCTAACTTCGTATTAGATGTTTCTGCTCCGGTAGATCCAAGATTGGATTGGACAGTGGGTCGTCGTGGTGTAAACTTCTTAGATTGGGGTAAAATGCCAGGTGCACCATGGATTCGCGACCAAAACTATGCAGGTCCTTATTCAGGTAAAAAATGGATGTATTATTTAGCCGAAGAAGGAAGTACGACACACTCAACGAACCGTCGTTCGGTTAATAACAACTACCGTCTTTTGAAGGTATCAATGGTTATTTTATGGTTAGCTGAGATAGAGGCAGAAGCTGGTAATCTAGACAAAGCTGAAGAATATGTAAATATGATTCGTAATCGTGCAAAAGCTAGTAGAGCTCAAGATGCATCAGTGAATAATGTCGTGAATCCTTATCCTGCTGGTACATTTGCAGCTAACGGAAAAGACTTTGCATTGAATGCTGTTTACATGGAAAACCGCTTGGAATTTGCGATGGAAGGTCACCGTTTCTTCGACTTAGTTCGTTGGGGAATTGCAGAAGACTTCTTAAACAAAATGTACATTCCTAAGGAGGGTGCAGCAGGTAGAGATTTAACTGGAAGAACCTATAACAAAAGAAGTTATATGATTGGTAAATCATTCACTCCTAAAAATAGATACTTCCCTCTACCAATTGATGAAATCTTAAATTCTCAAAAAGATGGAAAAGCTACCTTAAAGCAAAATGACGGGTATTAATCCTTTCTTGTTTTAATTTTTATTAAAAAGGTCAGAATGAAAGTTCTGGCCTTTTTTTTATGCGTGGAGAGAGAAAACGGGAAGAGAGAAGAGAGAAGAGAGACAGAGAAGAGAGACAGAGAAGAGAGAAGAGAGAAGAGAGAAGAGAGAAAACAAGAAGAGAGAAAATTACCTTTTACCTATTAATGCGAATTAAGAGTTGAAATTATAATAGGTTAAGTTCTAAACTTAGGTTTGAAAGCGAATTTGAATTTGCTATTACCTTATTTCTTTGACAAAAATGCAATTAACGGGCTAATTCATTTTCTGAGGCATTTCTTTTTTTGAAAAAAAAGAAACAAAAAAACTTTTTTCTTTTGCTTAATCCAAGACGAATCCGCAAGCGGAACGATTTGCCCTACGCTCTCGGCTATTTTCTTTGACTCTGTCGCACATCGCCCATGCGCATTCTCAAAGCTCCGCCTACCGCTTCGTTCAAATCTTTCGTTAGGATTAAGCGTTGGCCATAAATAAATTTTTATAACGAATGATCCAAATGTTTTTTAACTCTTAATTCGCATTATTACCTCTTACCTATTACCTTTTACCTATTACCTAATTCATCATAGATCTCAATTTTTCCTTATCTTTGAAAGAAAAAATACATGCTTTCAGAATCATTTGATCAAATAGTAAATCGTAGAAGATCCAATAGAAGGTTTGACCCAGAATATATCGTATCAGATGAGGTCATTACAAAAAGCTTAGAAAGAGCCATTTTATCCCCCAATAGCAGTAATATGCAATTATGGGAATTTTATTGGATCAAAGATGCTGAAACCAAAAAACGTTTCCATGAATTGTGCCTTGGCCAATCCGCAGCAAAAGATGCCAATCATTTGGTGGTATTTGTGACTCGACAAGACCTATGGTCCAAACGTGCCAAATGGAATCTAGATAGAATCAAAGAAAACATCCAAGGAGAACCCAATAAAATGGAGAAACGTGGACTCCAATATTATGGAAAATTGATGCCACTCATCTATCGAGGTGATATTTTTGGAATTAATACACTGATCCGAAAAAGCATTTGTTTTTGGATGGGTTTGAGAAAACCATTTATGCGCTTTGGTGGAAAATCTGACCAACGAGTAATGGTCCACAAATCTTGCGCATTGGCAGCACAAACTTTTATGTTATCCATTGCAGCAGAAGGATTGGATTCTTGTCCAATGGAAGGATTTGACTCGGATAGAGTACTAAAAGAATTAAATCTTCCTTCTGGGGCAGAAATTAATATGATCATATCGGTAGGAAAAGGAACTCAAGAAGGTGTTTGGGGTAAAAGATTCCGTGTGCCTTTTGATGAGGTGGTTTTTGTTAGGTAAGAGGTAAGAGGTAAGATCTCTTACATCATACATCATACATCTTACATCATTAGTCTTCGAATCGCTTCTCTCTTGCTGAGTGGAGCTAATTGATTGGATTCCACGAATTGAAACACCCAATCAGGATCTGTACGGGCATATTGACGAAGGGCCCAACCAATGGCTTTTTGAATGAAAAACTCCTTTGAAGAACTCAATTGATTAATGATAGATGCCAATAATTGAGTATCCGTTTTTGATTTATGCAATAGCTGAAAAATAATACAAACTCGCTGTAACCAAAAGTTTCCAGATTTCATCCAACGATCAAGCCATTGATCACGTTGATTGGGGTACATCAAAAAATAGGACCCCATTATTTTGGGAGCTAACACATCGACAACATCCCACCAACTATTTTCTAATATCCATTTCTCTACCAAAACAGGAATTCTTTCGTCCCATTCTTTTTGTCTTTTCATCAAAAACTCCATTGCAATGTAATGGTATTCTCGCTCTCTCCTATCAAAAAGTGAGGTACAAACCTCAAACCAATCGGCTTGTTTCCCAAATTGCTGATACAATTCTAAAAATACTGGGTGTCTTTCTGTTTTTTGAATCCCCAAAAAAACAAATTGGTTGCGCATGTACTTAGCCATCGACAAAGCGTTATCCTCATTTTTCAAGAGTGAAAAAGACTCTTCCAGCTGCTGAATAAACTGACTCATCGATTCGTAAAATACAATTCACCTTTTAAACCACTTGGATCAATGCCCCATTTAGATGCATCAAATGGTTTATATCGAATATCAACAAAATTGATTTCATGAAAATTCTTCCAAACAATTCCTCGCTGATCTAAATCGCGAATGCGATTAGCGGATAAATTGGTCACTTCAATTTCGATATGATTATTCGTTTTTAAAATTCCCTTGGGAATATGTAATTGAAAAGGCAATGCCCAAACTTTTCCGATCTCCTTGCCATTAATTGTCACTTTGGCCCAATCTTTTAATTCTCCTAAATGTAAAACTTTTGAGTTTTCAATTTCA
>JBILRJ010000112.1:0-8920 GCA_044372695.1 Spirosomataceae bacterium | reverse complement strand
CGTGTCAGCTCCTGTTCATCGGTTTTAATCCGGTTGCTAAAGGCCGTCACCGAGCTATTGAAATTAACGTCTTTGGGATAATCCCTGGCATTTAAATTAAAACGGATGTCTGGCGATAATAATTTATTTTGAAGGCTTATGGATACATCTACAGGGTATCGCCTTTTGTATTCAGGTGAATTACTTTTGTTGGTGGTATCCAACAAAATCGGATACAAAGAAGCATATTGGGTATAAATCGCTTTGATGCTCACTTGCGCGTCTAGAGGGTCTCCCTTCCAAGAAATTTTGGAGTTTTTTTCAATGTTAAACTTCTTATTAATGACATTTTGCAGCGTAAATGTATAATCACCCTGATCAATGGCATAATCACCGTTCATTTGAAATTTACCTCTTTTATCCAAGGTCATGTTGACATTTCCGGTTCCATACACCCGCATCAAATCCCCCTTTTTTTGATCGATTTGAACTTCGCCATAGGCATCCGGAGTAAGCGATAAATCCAAGTTTAATTGAATCCCATCGTTGGTGGATTTTTGTGAAATTGCTTGTTTTTCCAATTCTTGAGAGGCCTTCAATGATTTGCTAAAAAACTCATAATCCTCTTCATCCGACAAGTTCTCTTCTCTATCTAAAGGAATAAACAGACGAGTTCCTTTTTCCGACTTCAAGTTTCCAGATATCAATAAATTCTGTAAAGTCCCATCAATTTTCATGTTTCCACTGACAAAACCTGTCCCGTAGTAAAAAGAACTAGGGCTACGTCTAGTGTTCAGGAGCTTAAATTTGTTCAAATCTGCTTCTAAAGATAATTCAAAGGGGCGGTCCATGGGAAATGAAACGGACGTGTTCAGTCGAGAGCTATTCCCCTCAGAGTCTTTGATTAACCAATTTCTGCCTAAAATCTGCCTTGGAGCAAACTCTATGGTATCTGAAAATAACAAGGAAGTATTCAAATAATCAAAGGTTAAAACTGCTTTTTGTACGGCTAATTTCCCCTTGACAATCGGATCTGTGAGTGCACCTCCAATGTGAAGTTTTCCAAAAGCTGCCCCATTGATGTTGGAAAAGACCCCTTCCGTAAATGGTTCTAGAATTTGCAAATTAGTCTTGTTCAAATCAGCGGTCAAATCCAATTTATCACTTTCGTCATAAGGCTTGTAAACTCCACTCATCGACAAGACGGATTCACCTAAACGATTGAGGTTGAAATCCAAATCCATGACTTTTTCTTCGGCACGGTAGGTACCAAGCCCCAATAAATTACCGATGTATATTTTACCTAATTTAAAGGAATCAATTTTTGCCCAAGCATCAATGTGGGTATGTTGGTACCAATCTTGAATGGTCAACTCGGCATTCAATTCCCCTTGAGATTTAATGGAAAAAATCGGCTTTAAAGTTTCTAATTGGAATTTTTTAGCTTTGAGCGTCAACACATTAGTTGAATCTTTGGACAAACTTCCTTGCAGAGAAATGGATTGTTTTTTGTTGGATAAAAAGACGTGATCCGCTTTCAACTCAGCCCCGATGAAACTCAGTCGGTTCAAAGGATCGATGGACCAATCTTGGCCTAGAATTCTGAAATACGAATCTTTGAATTTCAAGGAATAACCCTCTTTTTCAAATTTCCAAGTGCCTCCCAAATGAGCGGTATTTTCTTCTTCCTGTTGTTTGAAATCCAAAGTAAAATTGATTCGATCTTGATCCCACAAAGCACCCAATTTAAAGTTTTCCGTGGGAGTCAGGAAATTCAATTGTTGGCGCCTCGATTGAAAAACGAGGGTGCTAGAAACCTCTGGACTCCCCAAAAATTTCGAACTTTGAAAAGATAGAATGGATTGATAAAAACGGTACCCGCCAAATACAAGCGTATCTGGATAGGATTCTAAACTCAGATTTAAGGCACGTCCTTTGGAGACATTTCCACTAAAAACCGTATTTTTTCCAATCTCAACACTTGGAAACCAACGCTCAAAAATGGGATGTAAATGGCGGGCATTGATGGTAAAATCCGCTTGATATTTCTGTGCATTGTCGCCTGATTTATTGACATAATACTTTGCACGTTCTGAATCATTCCCTTTGAAATAATTCCCATATTCATCCCATACTTGCAAAAGATCTGATTTCAAATAATTGGGCAAAAAGTCACCTTCCACATCCACGGAAAGAAGATCCGAATTCAGTTGATAGCGTTTTTTATTTGAAGAGCCGAGGTTAGCATTGAAGCTTAAAAAATCCAAATGAAGATCGGTCGATTGTGGTTTTTGAACCGTTACATCGTTTAGGCTCAACGCTCCTTCCAAATCATCCAAATCATTGAATTTGAGATTGAGTTTGAAATCCGATTTCACTAACAAGGGTGATTTCAACAAATGAAGATTTCCTAGATCCGCCTTGATGATACGGCCCTCCAAGTCATAATGTGGCTTGTTTTCACGTAAATTAATTTCACCAATTAGATTAGCCACTAGATTGGTATCTTTGATGGAAACCGCACCTTTAAACATTTTTTTCTGCAAATTACCTCTCAGTGAAACATGCTGATAGCCATAATTATTTAAATGAATTTCAGAAATTTGGCCATCAAAATCAATTTTAGCTGAATTATTGGAAAAGCCTGAGCCCTTGATGTTGGCATCCAAATCTATGTTACCAATGTACTCTTTCAAATCCAACAAGGTCCCTAATCGAAACTTCTTTAAACTCACCTTTCCTTGATAGGAAGAAAGGGCCATGGAATCTTTCAAAGCCATTTTAAAATCGGCTTCCATGTAACCTAATCCGGTTTTCAATTTTCCAGATGTGGCAAAATTCAAATGCGTTCCTTGAAAAGATCCATCTAAGGTTGTGGCTCCCAAAATATTCATCTTTTCAGCAGCAGGTTTGGAAATGAAGGTTGCCAAATCTTGGGGCACAAAAAAGGAGTTTTTGAGCTTTAAATCCATTACGGTTTTTTGCACATCCGGTAGTCCTTTGAATGAAAAATCACCTTTGAGCAAGCTTTTCGTTCCGAAACCCAGCTCAAAATCAGATAAATTGAGGTTGACCACCGTTCCGTCCAACTTACCTTTTAAACGATAAATGCCCTTGTAGTCATTCATGGCACTTACAAATCTACCAAGATCTTCTCCCAAAATGGTGGAGTTGTCCAAATCGGCCAACATATTTACTTGGGTATTCCAATTGGACAAAGAGCCCTTATTGGCATAATTCATGATGACTTTATCTTTCAAATGAGAGTCATTGAACCACAAAGAAAGTTGATCAAAGCGCATTTGTCGATCCGAAATCATAAAATGCGTGTCCAAACTTTTGATATTGAAACGGGTATCTGGGTCAATTCCACGTAAACCAATGGTCTGAAGAGCGATGGTATCATCTTTGACATAAAATTCTTTGACTTGCGAATTGATGTTCTGAATGGAAAAATGAGCGATGTCAAAATGGCTGGCAGTTCCTTCATCTTTGGTTTGAAAATCATCCAATTGAAAAGTGCCGTCAACGACTTCCGCTTCATGAATAAAGAAAACGGAACTTGGTGCTTTGGGGTCTTTTGGCAGTGGACTCAACCAAAAAGAAAGTCGGTCGATGAATTCTTCCAAGTTCATTTTACCCGATTTTTCCTCGAAAATCAAATGGACTTTGGGATGAATTAATCGAACATAATCCAAGGCCGGATCCGAGTCACCCAGGAGTAATTTATACAAATTGAAATTCACATCAAGTTGGTCAATGTGGATCATTTCTTTGCCCCAAGGGTCCTTAACTTTCAGTCCCCAAAAACTTACTTGATCGAAAAACTTAACCTGGATACGGTCAAGGCTTAATGGATATCCAATGGCTTTTTCAATTTGCGGGGCATAATATTTTGCTAGAAGGGTTTGATTGGAGGGGGCTCTAAGAAGCAGAATGAACATAAAAAGCAACAAAAAAATAGCCACTAATCCATAGAGGAGCGTTTTGGCTAAAATTTTGAGGTATTTAATCATAGTTTCTTTTCAGGAAAAAATCTATTCCGGCAATTTTTGCCCTATTTTTGCAGAGAAATTGGAAAAAATATGCATCTACTGGCCATTGAATCATCTTGTGACGAAACCTCCGCTGCCGTAATGGTAAACGGAGAATTGCGCTCCAATGTTATTTCAACTCAGCTCATTCACACCCAATGGGGTGGAGTTGTACCTGAATTAGCCAGCAGAGCTCATCAAAAATCCATCATTCCCGTTGTTCAAGAAGCTCTACAACTAGCAAAGATAAACAAAAATGACCTGAATGCCATTGCTTTCACGAGGGGGCCTGGACTTCTAGGTGCATTGCTGATAGGTACGTCATTTGCCAAGTCACTGGCCTTAAGTTTGAACATTCCCTTGATCGAAGTAAATCACATGCAGGCGCACGTATTGGCGCATTTCATTGAAGATCCCCGTCCAGAATTTCCCTTTTTGTGTTTAACCGTGAGCGGTGGTCATACGCAATTGGTTTGGGTAAAAAGTGCCTTAGAGATGGAAATCATTGGCGAGACCATGGATGATGCGGTGGGTGAGGCATTTGATAAAACGGCAAAACTGATTGGATTACCCTATCCGGGAGGTCCGCTCATCGATAAATTGGCCAAAGAAGGAGATCCAAACAAGTACAAATTACCTTTAGGGGAAATACCCGGTTTAAATTTCTCATTTTCGGGAATCAAAACGGCCATTTTGTATTTCTTACAAAAGGAGCAAAAAGCCAATCCACAGTTTATAGAGGAAAACAAAGCCGACATTTGTGCATCGGTGCAAAAAACCTTGATTGATATTTTACTGAGAAAAGTAAAGAGGGCGATGAAAGAAAAGAATTGCCAGCAAATAGCGATTGCTGGTGGTGTTTCAGCGAATTCCGGTTTACGGACTGAGTTGCAAAAATTAGGAACGGAACAAGGCTGGCATGTATTTATCCCTGCCTTTTCGTATTGCACAGACAATGCAGGAATGATAGCGATGGCAGGTCATTTCAAAGCCGAGGCAGGACTCTTTTGTGAACAAAGCGTAAGTCCATTGGCTAGAATGGAGTTTTAAGTTATTAGGGGTTAGTTATTAGGGATTAGTTATTAATGCGAATTAAGAGTTGAAATTATCGTTAGGGTCAGTTCTAAACGTATGTTTAAAAGCGAATTTGAATTTACTAATTCCCTATATATTTTCTAAAAATGCAATTTATGGGCTAATTCTTTTTCCATGGCATTTCTTTTTTTGAAAAAAAAGAAACAAAAAAACTTTTTTCTTTAGCTTAATCCAAGACGAATCCGCAAGCGGAACGATTTTCACTCCGCTCTCGGCTATTTTCTTTGACCCTGTCGCACAAAGCCCATGCGCATTGTCAAAGCTCCGCCTACCGCTTCGTTCAAATCTTTCGTTAGGATTAAGCGTTGGCCCTAATTAAATTTTTACAGCAAATGATCCATGTTTTTTTTAACCCTTAATTCGCATTATTACCTTTTACCTATTACCTTTTACCTATTACCTATTCCCTATTTCCTCAAATGATACGCCTTAGGCTTTGTAAAAGCCCGCAAACCCATGTGTGATAAAGTTGATCCAAAGCCAGAATGTCCTCTCCCACTCCAAGGCAAGGCAGCACTCACACGATCACAGCAATTCCAATAGGCAGAACCCGCATTCACTTGCTTGAGAATGGCGCTTGCTCGTTCCTCTGAATGAGCATAAACTCCAGCTGTTAAGCCAAATAAGGTATCGTTCATCAAGAAAATGGCTTCTTGATCATTTTGCACTTTCATGATTCCAATGATTGGTCCAAAACTTTCCTCCTTCATGACATCCATTGTGTGATTTACCTGCGTCAGGACTGTTGGTTGAAAATAATATCCCACACCCGGAATGGCAGAACCTCCAACCTCAATTTTCGCGCCTTTCACTAGGGCGTCTTGCACTTGGCTGGTTAAAAAATCCAATTGCGCAGCACGGCTCAACGGAGATATATATACGCCATCTTCCAAAGGTGATCCTATTTTCCAAGATTGAACTTCTTGAATAAACGCTTCTAAAAATTCATCATATACTTTTTCATGTACATAGATGCGTTCAACGGAACAACAACTTTGACCATTGTTGTAAAAGGCCCCATCTGCAATTCCTATCGCAGCAGATTTAACATCTAACACATTATCTGTCACATAAACAGGATCCTTTCCACCTAATTCTAATTGACAAGGAACCATTTTTTCTGCGACTTTCTCATAAATGAAATTACCTGTCTGATAGGATCCCGTAAAAAAATAACCATCAAAAGGTAATTCAAGTAAAAATCTACCTACCTCGCCTTGACCGATGGCCACCTGAAAAACACCATCCGGCAAGCCAGCTTTTTTCAAGTATTTTTCAATCTCTAATCCTGTTAAGCTTGTAAATTCAGAAGGTTTATACATCACGGCATTACCGGCCAACAAAGCAGGTACAAACACATTGACTCCCACATTATAGGGGTAATTCCATGCTGAAATATTGCATATCACACCCAAAGGCTCATAGCTGATCTTTTCCTGCATTTGATCAGAAATAGTCATGATTTCTTCCGAAAGGTATTTAACGGCGTTATCGGCTAACCAAGCTGCTTTTCCACTGGCACCATTAATTTCATTTCTACTCTGTTGCAAGGGTTTTCCCATTTCAGAAGTTAAAATCAAAGCCAAGGCCTCAATGTTTTCTTTCAATAATTCGATAAAACGGTGAATGATTTTTACTCGGCTTTCTATATCCGTCTTTGCCCATTCCAATTGAGCTTGTTGTAATACTTGCAATTTGGACAATAAAACACTTTCTGAATCAACAGCGATGTCTTGAATGATTTCCTCCGTAGCGGGATTAACGATCTTCATATTTTTTATTTTTTTGCGCAGCTTCTAAGAACCTTTGGCGAATATTTTCTGAAAAATTACTTTTTGATGTGGTTAACAAACGTTCTGGGTGCCATTGTACACCTAAAAAAAATGAATTGCATACCCAATGCTGATATTCAATAGCCTCCGCGACTCCATCCTCCGACCATGCACTGATTCGTAAATCGCTTGCCAATTTACCTATTCCTTGATGATGGGCAGAATTCACTATACCAGTTTCGGTTTGGGAAATCTCAAACAATAAACTATCCTTTTCAACTTGAATAACATGTTCCCCATCAATCCCGAGCATTTTACGGTGATTCGATTTTCCACATTCCTGTAAATCTTGAATTAAATCACCTCCCAATGCCACATTTACCAATTGAAGTCCCCTACAAATGGCCAAAATCGGCATTTTATTTTCGGAACAAATTTGGAATACATGCATTTCAAAATCATCCCTTTTCTTATTAAATTCCGTAGAAAAAGGATAATCCTCCCGGGCATTTTGATAAAATCGAGGGTGCATATCTACACCGCCAGTTAAAACTACCGCATCGCATTTTAAAATATCCACCAAATTTTCGTCTTGATAGGATAAATAAATCACCTCAACACCATCCCCTTGAATCCAATTGGGATAATTTTGAAAATTCGTGTCAGAAGTAGTAATTCCTATAACAACCATCCTTAAAATGCTTCTCTGTACAAAGCTTTGAAATCATTCAAGGAAACCGGTTTAGGGTTATTCGGATGAGCAAAATCTTCCAAAGCCAATTGTGCCAAGGTGTCTAAATGCTCCTCTTTTACCTGAATATCTCTTAAACGATGTGGAATTCCAACTTGGCTATTTAAGTCGAACAAATAATTCACCACCGCATCTCCGTTCTGTTCTTTCAAAGATAGACTTTGTGCCATTCTGGCAAATCGGTCTTCAAAACCAGAGATGTTAAATTTCATTCCATAGGGAATATTTACCGCATTGGCTAGGCCGTGGTGCGTATCTAACAAAGATGAAAGTGGATGAGCCATGGAATGAACAACCCCCAATCCTTTTTGAAAAGCAATCGCTCCCATCATAGACGCTAAGAGCATTTTCGAGCGTGATTCAATCGATGGGGATTTGACCGCATCTACCAAAGATTCTGATACCAAACGCATTCCTTCCAAGGCAATTCCATCGCACATGGGATGAAAATTTTTAGCCAAATAGGCTTCCATATTGTGCGTCAAAGCATCCATACCAGTGGCAGCAGTCACAAATGCTGGTAATTCCATGGTTAACATGGGATCTGCAAAAACGATTTTAGCCAACAATTTGGGCGAAAATAAAATCTTTTTTTGATGCGTTACATCGTCTGCAATAATCGCAGAGCGACCCACTTCACTACCCGTGCCTGAGGTGGTTGGAATCGTGATAAAATGGGGTACTTCATTGGTTACATATACATCACCACCAATCAAATCATCGTATTTGAATAAATCTTCTCGGTGATTCACTTGCAAAACGATGGCTCTTGCCACATCCAAAGCAGCGCCTCCACCAATTCCAATGATGCAATCACGATCCGTGCTATCCCAAACTTGGGTACCTGCGTACACATCTGATTTAACCGGATTTTTATGAATTGCCGAAAAAACTTCCACAGATAATTGATTACCGACTAAATCATTTTTAATGGATTGAAAAAAACCTAATTCTGCAATTACAGGATCTGTGACGATCAAAGGTTTGGATAGTCCATTTTGTTTTAAATACGGTGCTAGCTCTTTCACTGCACCCGCCCCAAATCGGATGATGGTGGGGAAATTAAATTGTCTTACTTGATTAAAATCCATTTTATATTATTTCAAAATATCTTTTCTTTTCCCAATCGCTTACCACTCGGCTATATTGTTTCCACTCCCAATCCCTGGTTGCCACAAAATGGTCGACAAATTCAGCTCCAAATAATTCTTTTGCTACTGCAGATTCCTTCATGGCCTGTGTAGCACTTTGTAGGTTGCTAGGTAATTTACCATGACTTAGATCCGCAT
>JBILRJ010000111.1:0-8972 GCA_044372695.1 Spirosomataceae bacterium | reverse complement strand
ATTATGCCCCAGTTGGTTCATTCATCGTTTCCCAAAATTTCATTCCTTTATTTGAGTCATTTTCTACCGGCGCTTTGATGACAATTGAAAGAATTGCTTGGTGGTTTCACATAGCAGGTATATTGAGTTTTGCACTTTATGTGACTTATTCCAAACATTTGCACATCTTTTTGGCATTTCCTGCCACCTATTTTTCCAACTTACAACCTTTGGCAGAAATGTCGAACATGCCAGCCATCACCAACGAAGTAAACAGCATGATGGGTTTACCAACCGACCCAAATTTCCAAGTCAATGAAAACATGAAGTTTGGTGCCAAGGACGTGAAAGATTTGAATTGGAAGCACGCCTTGGATGCTTACAGCTGTACCGAATGTGGCAGGTGCACGGAACAATGTCCTGCCAATCAATCAGGCAGAGCTTTGTCGCCAAGAAAAATCATGATGGACACCCGTGATCGCTTGGAAGTAGTCGGCAAAAATTTAATGAGCAACAAAGGCCTTTGGGTGGACGATGGCAAAAGCCTGTTGGGAGATTACATACAAGCAGAAGAATTAAGAGCATGTACATCGTGCATGGCTTGCGTCGAAGCTTGTCCAATGGAATTATCTCCACTCAACATCATTTTAGAATTAAGAAGGTATCAAATCATGGAACAATCAGATGCACCTGCCGCCTGGAATTCCATGTTTAGTAACATAGAAACCAACCAAGCTCCATGGAAATTCGATGCGAATGATCGATTAAACTGGGCAAAAAACTGATATGAAAAAGATACTATTTTTTATAGCGCTATTGATTTTAGCGTATTTTATGGGCCCTAGTCCGGAAAAACCCCAATTAGACCGAGGAGTAACTTGGACGAACATTCCTGATTCCCTTCCAAAAATCCAATCGTATTTGGCAGAAAAAGAATCCGAAAACCCGAACCTAAAAGCCAACAATGAGGGAAAAATCATTTGGGCCGATTCTTTGAATCCAAAGAAAACCAAAACGGTGTTTCTTTATGTGCATGGATTTTCTGCTTCTCAAATGGAGGGAGATCCCGTACATAGAGAAGTTGCGAAAGCTTTTGGTTCCAACTTGGTTTTAGCTAGAGTAGCAGGCCATGGTGAAAAAAAATCGGATCAAGTATTTGAAAACATTACGGCAGATGATTTCTATGAAAGCGTAGAAAACTATTATGCCCTTGCCAAAAAATTGGGCGATGAAGTAGTTGTTTTAGGAACCTCATTTGGAGGGGCACTATCCTTGGTTTTAGCAAGCAAACATCCGGAAATTAAAGCCTTGATTTTGTATGGTCCATGTATTGCAGTAGCTGACCCGAATGCCACCATGTTAGACAATCCTTGGGGCAAGCAATTGGCCAAAGCTATTTTGGGAAGCGAATACAGAGACATTCCAGCCAAAAACGCCTTGCATGAACAATATTGGAGTTTGCACTACAAGGTAGATGGAATTATTGCACTACAAAATTTCTTGACCCATGAGATGACAGAAGAGGTCTTCAAAGAAGTGAAATGTCCTGTTTTCTTGACCTATTATTACAAAGATGAACAACACCAAGACGATGTAGTTTCGGTAAAGGCCATGAAAGAAATGTATCCTCTTTTGGGAACTCCTTCTAACTTGAAAAAAGAGCAAGCCTTTCCATTATCAGGTTATCATGTCATGACCTCTCCCATTTTAGGCGAACACGTGGAAATCCCAACACAAGCAAGTATTCAATTTTTGAAAGAAACCGTTAAATTGAATTAATATGAGAAGTATTATTTTTTACGCAATCCCATTTTTTTTAATTACAGTTCTCTGGGAATCCTATGCTTCCAATAAACAACAACGAAAATTTGTAGAGGCAAAAGATTCATTAACATCCATTGGTTTGGGAATTGGAAACTTAATTGTAGGTATACTGACTAAAGCCATCGGTTTTGGAATCATTTTATACGTATATGAAAATTTCAGAATCCAAGAGTTCGCCTTTGATTGGTGGCCCATTTGGGTTTTTACTTTTTTTGCAGAGGATTTCACTTATTATTGGATGCACCGACTTTCCCATGAAATCCGCTATTTTTGGGCATCTCACATCGTACATCATTCCTCTCCAAAATATAATTTGGCAGCGGCATTAAGACAAACTTGGACGTCCAATATCTCAGGAATGGTTGTTTTTTATCTTTGGCTTCCATTGATAGGAGTTAATCCATTGATCCTTATCATATTTCAGCAAACAAGTTTATTGTATCAATATTGGATTCATACCGAATTCATTCATAAAATGCCAAGATGGTTTGAGTATATATTCAATACACCTTCGCACCATCGAGTGCATCATGGTACGGATTTGAATTATTTAGACACCAATTATGGTGGGGTCTTAATCATTTGGGACCGAATGTTTGGTTCATTTCAAAAGGAGGAACAGCATCCAAGTTATGGCTTAACCACACAGATTGAGAGTTACAATCCCGTGAAAATCGCCTTTTACGAATGGGTACAAATCGCTAAGGATTTAGTGAAGGCCAATTCCTTTAAAAGTGCCTGGATGTATGTTTTTGGCCCTCCTGGCTGGAGCCATGATGGAAGTAAAATGACAGTAACAGAGATGCGTGCCATAGAAAAAGAAAAATTATAGAAATAATGGAGTTGAAAATAACCACCATGGCCGAATGGGCCGCCAAAGGAGAAAGCCCTGAATTTTTGTTTTGGGTGGGCTGTGCAGGTTCTTTTGATGATCGTCAAAAGAAAGTTACAAGAGCTTTTTGTGAAATTTTAAACGAAGCTCAAATAAGCTTCGCTGTGTTGGGGACAGAAGAGTCGTGTACAGGAGATCCGGCAAGAAGAGCAGGTAACGAATTTTTATTCCAAATGCAGGCTGCTACCAACATTCAAACGCTCAATTTGTATGGTGTAAAAAAAATTGTTACCGCATGCCCACATTGTTTCAATACCCTAAAAAATGAATACCCAGCTTTAGGGGGAAACTATGAAGTGATTCATCACAGTACCCTGTTAGCGGATTTACTAAAAAGCGGAAAAATAAAGACCAAAAACACCTTAAAAGAAGAAATTGCCTTTCACGATTCTTGTTATTTAGGACGAGGAAATGGTATCTTTGAGGCGCCAAGAGAAGTAATTGAGGGCTTGGAAAAAGAAGTTAAAGAACTAAAAAGTTGTCGCACCAAAGGGTTATGCTGCGGAGCCGGTGGAGCGCAGGTTTTCAAAGAGCCCGAAGAAGGTAAAATAGATATGCAAATGAGACGAACAGAAGAAATCATCGCTTCTGGTGCAACTAAAGTTGCGATTGCATGTCCATTTTGTATGGTGATGCTCCAAGATGGATTAAACAAGTCTGGGCATGATAAACAAATACAAGTAGTAGATTTAGCTGAATTGGTTCAGCAATCGTTAAATGAATAAATATGTACACTCCCTTCCATGAATTACCCCCAAGTGCAAGAATTTGGGTATACCAAGCCAATCGAGCATTTTCAGACATAGAAAAAACAAGCATTGAATCCTTTTTACCAAAAGCCATTCAAGAATGGAATGCGCATGGAGCAGGATTAAAAGGTTCCTTTGAGATTCGATACAATCAAGTGGTCATCATCGGCTTAGATGAGTCGGCCAATGCAGCTTCCGGATGTTCCATCGATTCATCCACGCAATGGTTTAAACAATTAGGGATTGAATTAGGCATCGATTTTTTTGACAGAACTTTGGCGATTGCCAATGGAGATACCGCGGATATGTATCCTTTACCTGCCATCAAACAAGCGGTAAAAGATGGATTCATCACACCTGAATCAAAAGTGCTTAGTCCATTAATTCCTAATTTGGCATATTACCAAACGAATTGGCCAGAAAAAGCTGCTGAGTCTTGGGTAAAAAGGTATTTTGTGTCACAAACAAGCGTTTCCTAAATGGCAGAAGATTTAATCAAAATAGAAGGAACAAGGCAAGAGAAGTACGATTTACTTTTCCCTCAAATCAAGAATCTTTTAGCAGGAGAAACGGATAAATACGCCAATTTAGCAAATATCGCGGCGGCCATTCATGAAACCTTTGGCTTTTTTTGGGTTGGTTTCTATTTAAACAAAGGGCAAGAATTGGTATTGGGACCCTTTCAAGGACCTGTAGCTTGCACCAGAATTCCTTTTCACAAAGGGGTTTGTGGTCATGCTTTCACCACACAAGAAACCATCATTGTTCCCAATGTGGATGAATTTCCCGGACACATCGCTTGCGCCTCCGCCTCCAAATCAGAAATTGTACTGCCAGCTAAAGATGCAAATGGAAATGTGATTTTGGTCTTTGACCTAGATAGTGATCAACTAAACGACTTCTCAGAAATTGATCAAATCGGATTGGAAAAGGTTATTCGATTGATTGAAGAGAATTGGGAGAGCTGGGATTAGTGATTGAATTATGAATTATGAGTTATGAAGTATGATTTATGAATTGTGGTTATAAAATTTCACCAATAATAAAAACTCATAACTCATAATTCATAACTCATAATTGGTTATATCGTAGCAATAACCGTCTCACCTCCTACAGGTTTATCACCAATATTCACGCAAATCTTAGCATCTAGCGGAAGGTAGATATCGATTCTACTACCGAATTTAATGAAGCCGAATTCCGTGCCTTGTGTCACCGAATCTCCTTCTTTGGCATACCAACAAATACGTTTGGCTAGTGCACCAGCAATTTGACGGAATAACACTTCCGTGCCATTTTCATGCTTCACAACAAAAGTGGTGCGTTCATTTTCCGTACTTGATTTCGGATGCCAAGCAACCAAATATTTACCCGGATGATATTTGAAATAGGAAACAATTCCTGAAATAGGATTAAAATTGATGTGTACGTTAATGGGTGACATGAAGATAGAAACTTGTCTTCTAGGCCCTTTGAAATATTCCGTTTCAACCGTTTCTTCAATCACAACAACCTTGCCATCCGCAGGAGCAATGATGTGATGAGGATTTATGTCAGTTACTCGTTTTGGAACGCGAAAAAATTGCAATATGATTAAGAAAAACATGGACGTCACAACGACGATTCCCTCTCTTAAATAGATGTTTTCAGGAAATAAATAGGCAATAAGGGCATTGATACTTAAAACAATTAATAAAGTACTGATTAAAATGGTTTTTCCTTCTCGGTGTAGGGTCATAAAATATCATTTATCGAATCGTAATTCGTAGGGCGTAATTAGAAAGAGCAAAAATAGCCAATTTTGTTTAAAAATTAGATAAAACTCACTCGAAATTGCAATTTTACCCTACTATTATAAATTCTTCAATAAGAAATCGGTCATCATTTGGTACAAATGCAAACGGGTATTTCCTCCAGAAATTCCATGATTTCGGTTCGGATAATAGAAGCTTTGGAATTGCTTATTGGCTTTAATCAAAGCATCCTGCAAAGAAACAGCATTTTGATAATGCACATTGTCATCGCCCGTTCCATGCACCAAAAGCAAATTTCCCTTCAATTTATTCACATGAGAGACAGGTGAATTATCATCGTATCCAGCAGCATTGTCCTGCGGTAATCCTTGGTAACGCTCCGTATATATGGAATCATAAAATCTCCAATTCGTAACAGGAGCAACCGAAATAGCCGCTTTAAATACATCAGCACCTTGCATCAAACAATTAGCCGCCATGAATCCACCATAACTCCAACCCCAAATACCTATTCTAGTTTTATCTACATAAGGTAAATTACCCAAATATTGAGCCGAATATATTTGATCTTGCACTTCTATTTTTCCCAAATTACGGTAGGTAATACGTTCAAAATCGACGCCCCTCGCTCCTGTACCACGGTTATCCACACAATAAATCAAATATCCTTTATTCAACAACATTTGATACCAATATAAATCAGTGCCCGGATAGGAATCTAGCACTTGTTGACTACCTGGTCCACCGTAAACATGCATCAGCACAGGGTATTTTTTGGCAGGGTCAAAATTAGCTGGCTTGATGCAGTAAGCATTCAAGTGACCCCCATTGGCCAAAGGTATTTCTAAAAATTCTCGCGTGGACATCTGGTAATCCTTCAGCTGCTGTTTTAGTTTCGTATTTTCCTCCAAAACCCTAACAAGATTTCCAGAACTTGTTTTCAGAGTAATCGTTAAGGGATCCTTGGCAGAACTTCGATTGTAGACTACATAAGAATAATCTGGACTAAATTTGGCAGTATTGGTGCCTGAATCGCTAGAAATAAGTTTTTTCCCACTTCCATCTAATTGGATTTGATATACTTGGCGACTGATTGGCGATTTTTCAGCGGCATTGTAGTACAAAGTTTGGGACTTTTCATCAAAACCGTAAAAATCATCTACTTCCCAATTGCCTTGAGTGATGGGCTTCAACACACCTGTGGCAATATCGGCTACATACAAATGCTTGAATCCTGATTTTTCGGAAGACAAAATCATTCTTTTGTTGTCACTTAAATAAGTTAAATCATTGCCAATGGCCTCAATCTCTAAAGAAGTACTACTTTTTTCCGTGTAAATCACTTTCGACTTTCCAGTTTTGACATCGGAATGAATCAAATCCAAGTGGTTTTGTAAGCGATTTAGTCGGATAAATGACAACACATTCGCATCATTCGTCCATTTCATTCTTGGTATGTATTGATCCTTTTCTGGCCCAACATCCACAGAACTCGTTTTGCTGTTGTCCAATTGAAAAATGGACAAACGAACAAGGGAATTCGCTTCCCCTGCTTTGGGGTACTTAAAGCGATAATCTTTGGGATACAAATCGCCCCACATTTGCATGTTGTATTCAGGAACTTTTGTTTCATCAAATGTATAATAGGCAATTTTTTTGCTATCTGGAGACCACGCAAAAGCTTGTGAAAAGGAAAATTCCTCCTCATAAACCCAGTCGCAAACACCATGAATGATGGAATTGAATTTCCCCGTAGAAGTAATTGCTTTTTCTAAGCCTGTCGATAAATTAACAACATACATGTTATTCTCGCGCGAGAAAGCTACAGAATTTCCATCTGGAGAAAATGTGGCATGCATTTGTTTTCCGCCTTTCGACAATAAAGTCAACTTCTTCGATTTCAAATCAAAAATATAATTGATTTCTTTGGTGCTTCTTCGATAGATGGATTCCACATCTGTGGAAATTAGGATTTTTTGCTCATCCTTGGAAAAAGAGAATTCTTGCATGGAAACTTTCTTGCCATCGGACGTCAGATTTTGACTTTGATCAAAAATGACTTCCGATTTTTGGGGATCCAATACGCTATACTTAATGATTTTCCCTTCTTTCAATTCGGTGTAAGATTGGCCATCTCGAGTCCAATTGAAATTCTGAATGGATCTTTGACGGAAGGTATAATTTTTCCAAATATCGTCTAAAGTGATTTCCTTTTGAGCAAAAATGGGGTTTGAAGAAGTCAATAATAGGCATAAGCCTAAGAACACAGCGTAAAATAATTTCATAAAATAAGTTTAGTCTTGAAAGATGATGATGGGATCCGTTTCGATGGTATTGCTCACATGGAAAGCATTATCCACTATTTTTATTTGAAATTTAAGCGTATCATTTTTTTCGGTAAATAAGGGAGAATATCCTTTCCAGAAAGCATACACAAAAGGTGTGGAATAATCCACCCGGCCTTCGATGGGGCCCGGTTTTTGATTAGGCAAAAAAGGGAAATTGACTAGTCCACCTAAGCGAGGACTGAAATTAATAGGCACAAATTTTCCATTTTTTTGGATCAACACATCCACGATAAAATTACTGAAATCCTTGTATTTGGGATTAGCTTTTAGTTGAGCTACGGTAAGGCCTAAATCTCCATCTCCATCTTGAAAATCCACCGACATAATCACCGAATCAATCTTAATTTTACTCCCTAAACCGTCATTGGAGGTTTTTACGATTTTACGAATGGAATTGAATTTAATGACTGGTGTAGTGCTGAAATTAGGTTCTTGGACACAAGAACCAAAGCACACCAGACACATTACTATCCAGAAAATAAATCGAACGGGTTTCAACATTTGAAAATGTGTAAATTAAAGTCCGTAAAGTTAATGATTTGCTTTAATTTTGTGCAAAATTTTACATAAAAGGCATGCAACTTGATTCATCCAATTGGAAGAGTACACAATTAGCATTAAAATCCAAGGTTCTAGGCATGCATGCAGAGGATTTTAATACCCTTGCCTTGGAGGTTTTTCATTTTCAGCATCAATTTAATCCGCTTTATCGTCAATTTGTTAAATTAATGAACTTGGATGCAGCGGAAGTTCGTCAAATAGATCAAATTCCCTTTTTACCCATTGAGCTGTTCAAGAACCATCGAGTTCAAACGGGTTTTGCCAAAATCTTATTCGAATTTGAAAGTTCGGGGACTAGCGGACAAATTCCTTCGAAGCATCCTGTTTGCGATCCAGTTTTTTATCAAGACATCGCCAAAAGAATTTTTGTAGAAAAGTATGGCCCTTTGGATCAATACCACATTTTTGCGCTCTTGCCTTCTTATTTGGAAAGAAGCACTTCTTCTTTGGTATTCATGATGGATCATTTCATCAAAGCTTCAGAATCTGAACTTTCGGGATTTTATTTGAATCAATACGAAGAATTGACAAAAAACATCCAAAAAGCCTTGGCGACAGGTAAAAAGATCTGGTTAATTGGGGTTACTTTTGGCTTGTTAGATTGGATCGATTCTGGACAAGATTTTGGGTTTTGGAAAGAGGCAATCGAACAGGGCCGAATCATGATCATGGAAACGGGTGGAATGAAAGGGAGAAGAGAAGAATGGATCCGTGATAAAGTCCATGATTTTATGAAAGAAAAAATGGGTGCGCGTGAAATCGCTTCCGAATATGGCATGACAGAATTGTTTTCGCAAGCTTATGCAACGAAGGATGGCATTTTTAGTCCAGGATTTAGCATGCGGGTTTTATTGAGGGAAGTGAC
>JBILRJ010000110.1:0-8980 GCA_044372695.1 Spirosomataceae bacterium | reverse complement strand
TTTGGCCCGTGCGGACGTCCATTGATGTACATGGAACACATTCCACAAATACCTTCTCTGCAATCGTGATCAAATGCTACTGGATCGTCTCCTTCTTCGATTAAACGATTGTTCAATACGTCAATCATTTCTAAAAATGACATATCTTCGGAAATGCCACTCACTTGGTAAGTTTCAAACTTCCCAGCTGTATTGGCATTTTTTTGTCTCCAAATTTTAAGCGTAAGGTTTAAATTTCCTTCCATTTTATCGAATTATTTATAAGATCTTTGAGCTATTTTAATATTTTCGTACTTCAATTCTTCTTTGTGTAATGTGTATTTAGAAGCACCTTGATACTCCCAAGCAGCTACATAAGCATAATTCACATCATCACGCAAAGCTTCCCCATCTTCAGTTTGATATTCTTCACGGAAGTGACCTCCGCAACTTTCATTTCTGTCCAAAGCATCCACGCACATCAATTCTCCTAATTCAAGGAAATCCGCTACACGACCTGCTTTTTCTAATTCAGGATTGAAATTGTTTGCATCACCTGGAATTCTGACATCACTCCAAAATTCCTTTTGCAATGCTTGAATGTCCGCGATCGCTTCTTTCAAACCTTGCTCACTTCTGGCCATTCCACATTTATCCCACATGATTTTACCCAAACGCTTGTGGAAATAATCCACAGGCTTAGTTCCTTTGATGTTCATCAACTGATTAATCTTATCACTAACCACTTTTTCCGCGGCTAGGAAGTCTTCAGAATCTGTAGACATGGCTTTGGAACGAATTTCAGAAGCTAAATAAGCTCCAATCGTATAAGGAATAACGAAATATCCATCCGCTAATCCTTGCATCAAGGCAGATGCTCCCAATCGGTTTGCTCCATGATCTGAGAAGTTAGCCTCTCCCAAAGCATATAAACCCGGAATAGAAGTCATTAAGTTATAATCCACCCAAAGACCTCCCATGGTGTAGTGAACGGCAGGATATATACGCATAGGCACTTCATAAGGATCTTCTCCCGTGATTTGCTTGTACATATCAAATAAGTTGCCGTACTTTTCTTTTACCACTTCTTTACCCATCAATTGAATCTCTTCATTGGATGGATTGTGCAAGTTTCTTTTATTGGCCTCTCCTTTACCATAACGAATGATGGCCGCCGCATAATCTAAATAAACCGCCATTTTAGAATTTCCTACTCCAAAACCTGCATCACAACGTTCTTTGGCTGCACGAGATGCGATGTCACGAGGAACTAAGTTACCAAAAGCTGGGTAACGACGCTCTAAGTAATAATCGCGCTCATCTTCTGGAATTTGATTAGCCTTGCGTGTGTCATTTTCTTTTTTAGGAACCCAAATTCGACCGTCATTTCTCAATGATTCGGACATTAGGGTTAATTTCGATTGATGGTCTCCCGAAACTGGAATACAAGTTGGGTGAATTTGTGTGTAACAAGGGTTAGCAAAAAATGCTCCCTTTTTGTGTGCTTTCCATGCAGCAGTTACATTCGATCCCATTGCATTGGTTGATAAATAAAAAACATTTCCATAACCACCCGAGCAAAGTAATACGGCATGTCCAAAGTGACGCTCTAAATTTCCGCTCACTAAATCTCTAGCAATAATTCCTTGAGCTTTTCCGTCGATTACCACCACATCCAACATTTCGTGGCGGGTAAATAATTCTACGTTACCCATACCAACTTGACGTTGTAGAGCTGAATAGGCACCTAGTAATAATTGTTGGCCTGTTTGACCTGCAGCGTAGAATGTACGTTGAACTTGCGTGCCACCAAAAGAACGGTTTGATAACAATCCGCCATATTCACGGGCAAATGGGACACCTTGGGCTACACATTGGTCAATGATTCCGCTAGAAACCTCTGCTAAACGATGAACATTCGCTTCCCTTGCACGGTAATCGCCACCTTTGATGGTATCGTAAAATAAACGATGAACGGAATCTCCATCATTTTGATAGTTTTTTGCTGCATTGATACCACCTTGTGCCGCAATTGAGTGCGCACGACGAGGGGAATCTTGAAAACAAAATACTTTTACCTTGTATCCTAATTCAGCTAATGAGGCAGCTGCCGAGGCACCCGCTAACCCTGAACCAACTACAATGATTTCTAAATTACGTTTGTTCGCAGGGTTTACCAAAGAAACACTGGAACGATATTTGGTCCATTTTTCAGCTAATGAGCCTTCTGGAATTTTTGAATCTAACTTTGTCATATCAATCGTATCGGCTGATGAATTATTTAATCAAATGAAAATGAAAAGCAATGGGCATTGCAGCAAACAACAGAGATATGATGATTGCATAGGCAGCTCCAACCCATTTAATACCTGGAGTATATTTTGGATGATTCCATCCCAAAGTTTGGAAAGCACTTTGAAAACCGTGTAATAAATGATATCCTAAAGAAATACAACCTAACACATAAACCGCTACAACCAAAGGACTCTCAAATACCAATTGCATTTCTTGGTACAAGGTTTTAATCTCTAAACCGTCAGTTAATCTAGAGAAATACCAGAAATGCTTTAAATGCATGATCAAAAACAACAATAACAAAGTACCTAAAAGACCCATGGATCTCGAATACCAAGTGCTATTGGCTTTTCCGTCCACCATGGCATAAGCAACAGGACGTTTCTTTTTGTTTTCTAACCATAATTTCAAACCATCAAAAATGTGGTAAATCAATCCAACGAACAAAACAATTTCCATGGTTCGGATCAATGGGTTGGTACCCATGAATTCAGCACCTTCATTGAAGGTTTCCCCACCATCATTCAAGAAGATGGTTGCATTTAAACCGCAATGGACAATTAAAAAGCTAATGAGAAACAATCCCGTAATCGCCATAAGCAGCTTTTTTCCGAGGGATGAGTTAAGTGATTTTGCTAACCAAGCCATAGAGAATTTGTATTTATAAGTATTAAAATAATTGTTTAGACAACATTTAACCGTCTACTACTGAAATTTCGGAACCAAAACTACAATCGAAACAGCTGTCAATCAAATTAATCGAATAAAAAATCCATTTTTTTTGATTTTTTGTTCATATCATGATTAACTTTCAGAAATACTAAATTGTTTTATGCCTCTGATAAAGAAATTTTCCGCCTTATTGTTGCTTTCTGCTTGTATTTTACTTGTTTCTTTTTCAAGTTTTGGTACACACCTAAAAGGGGGTGAAATTACCGTTAAACGTATATCTGATAAAACGCTCACTTTTGAGTTTACCCTGACAACTTACACGGAAGATAATCCTGCCAACAGAGACCAAATTGATGTCAGTTTTTGTTTTGGCGATGGTTCTGATATTGTCAGAGCTGCTCGATGCTGCGGAACGCCTGTTCCCATCGGAAACGGAACCATGAAAAATGTTTACAAGGTTCAATATACTTATCCTGCTGCTGCTCTTTCTTACAAGGTTTCGGTAGCCATTCCCAATCGAAATGAAAATGTACGTAACATTGACCGTTCCGTTAATGTGGCTTTTTACGTGGAAACAACTTTTTCCATCAATTCAGGCCTAGGCCAAAATTCAACGCCTTTTTTGCTTAATCCAGCGGTCGATTTAACCGCAGTAGTTGGTCAGCCATTTATCCATAATCCTAATGCAGTGGATGCGGAGGGGGATAGTTTGGCTTACCGACTTTCGGTATCTAAAACAGGCGATGCTCAATCTTGCGCTGGTTTGGGAAGAGGAGAAATGGCCGCAGGTTTTGTACAGCCGAATTTGGCAATCAGTAATTCAAGCTTGGTTTCTTCCTTTACCATCAATTCCACCAATGGCGATTTAATTTGGGATTCTCCTCAAGAAATAGGAAAATACAATTGTGCCTTCATTGTAGAGGAATGGCGAAATGGAATCAAAATCTCCGAAACTGTTCGTGACATGCAAATAGAAGTCAAGGATTTAGACAACAAAGGCCCCAAATTAACCATACCTTCTGATGTCTGCATTCAAGCAGGTACGAATGTTACTGCAACCATTACGGCCATTGATCTAGCTTCTAAAACAGGCCGATTGGATCCTTTGACCATTACCTCAACGGGTAATGTTTACCAAATAGACACGGTTTATGCCATCAAACCAGCCTTTGCGAATTTTGTGTCTAGACCTGCTCAATTGAGTCCTGCAAGCGCTTCTTTTAGTTGGCAAACCTCTTGTGTGCACATTCGAAAAGAACCTTATGATGTGTTTTTTAAAGTGACTGATTTACCTCCGACTCAATTCATTGATAAACTCATTGACAGTAAGATTTGGAAGATTAAGGTAATTGCGCCTGCTATAAAAAATTTAAGGTCGAGTATTACTTTGGCAAAAAATTCCATTTCTTTAAAATGGGATCCTTATACGTGTTCATTGCCCAATGCCAAAATTGTCATTTATCGCAAGCAAGGTCCATGCGTCCAAATTGAAAATAAATCTTGTGAAACAGGGATGACCCAATTCGGATTTAAGGAGGTTGGGCGTGTGGATGTGAATGTCAACCAATTCGAAGACTTAAATGCCAATTTGCCATTTTCAAAAAACACCAATTACGTTTACGTCGCTTTGGTGGAATTTCTTAATTCGAAAGGTGTTGGAGATGTCAGTCCTTTGTCTAACGCATCTTGTATTTTTATTCCTACCTCTTCTCCTTTAATGACCAATGTATCGGTTCAAAAAACGGCTAGTACGGGTGGGGAAATCCTTGTTCGATGGACGAGGCCCATTAAATTAGATACCAACCTTTATCCGGGGCCTTACAGATACCGTGTGCTACGGGCAGAAGGTGTGGTCAGTGAGGACTTTGTTCAAGTAGGAGACTTTATCCCTGCAAAAATATCTCCAGCTAGGAATGATACCAGTTTTGTTGATAAAACGGCGAATACCACCAGTAAAATTTATCGTTATAAGGTGGATTTTTATTACACACAAAATAATGCATTTCGCTTATTGGATACTCCTAATCCAGCAAGTACCGTTTATTTGATTGGGCAAGCCAAGGACAACGGAATTGCTTTGTCTTGGTTAAGTGATGTGCCTTGGTCAAATGATTTTCAGATACATCGAGTATATCGAGAATATCCACTTGGCTCGGGCAAGTTTAATCAAATTGCCGATGTTTCAGTCGCTGGTCAAAGTACTTACATCTACAAAGACGACGGAAAAGACAATTTTTCATTGGATGGCAAATTTGATTACAGCATCAAAAAAGACACCAATTATTGTTATTACGTAGAAACTTTAGGTTCTTATGGGGAAGGATTTCCTGTCATGAAGCTTGTTAATGCTTCTTCAATCTTGTGTTATAAACTGCTAAGTAATTCAGGTGGAAATAATGGTAGCGGTGGCAGCGGAACAGGTGGAGGCACAGATGGGGGTGGAGTGACGCCTGTTTTACTTAACCCATGTGCGCCGAAATTAAGCCTTTCTCCTCCAGATTGTGATGCCTTGAACAATTCCTTGAATTGTGATTTCTCCATTTACACCAATAATTTATCTTGGACGCCTACCGTCTCTGGCGACTGTGATCCTAATTTAGTTTCCTATAAATTGTATTATGCAAAAAGCAATGCGGGCCCTTTTACTGTTGTTGCTCAGGTAGCGGAATTGAAAAAAGCCCATGCAAAGGCTGATGGATTTAGAGGATGTTATTATGTAACTGCCATAAATAAAGAAGGCAAGGAAAGTCCTAAAAGTGAAATTTTGTGTGTTGAAAATTGTCCGTTTTTCGAATTACCAAATATTTTCAGTCCCAATGGTGATAACAAAAATGATGTTTGGCAACCGATTCGTTGTCCTAGATTTGTCACTACGGTAACTTGTAAAATTGTCGATCGATATGGTCAATTGATTTATGATTATACTGGAGATTTGAAAGGATTTGGTTGGAACGGAAAAGATAAAAATGGAAATGATATGTCGGCATCCACTTATTTTTACACCTGTGATGTCGTGTTTGATGTGATTGATCCTGCCAACCAAAATAAATCCATCAAGAGTTGGGTGGAATTGGTTCGATGAGTACTCTCCGAGTGGTCATTGATGGTGAATGTAATTTTTGTCGTTTTGCTTCTCGAATGTTGGCCAAAATGAGCTCTTTGCCATTGGATATTCAGTTTCAACAAGCTGATATTGTTAAACGTTGGGAAGGGGATTTGTTGCATCCTCTTTGGGAAGTCGATAGCATCAAAGTACTGAAAGGTCCTCACATTTATGTCAAATCGGAAGCCATTTCCATCTTGTTAAAAGGAGCCAAGTGGTATTTTCAGCCAATGAGAATTATTTTTATTTTACCAAGAACCTTTTTGGATAGAGGATATGACTGGATTGCAAAGAATCGGAGGCTTTGGGGAAACACTTGTTCGCTTTAGCGGAATAAAAATTTGTCATTTTCAATTATCTTTGTGCCTTAATCAAATTTAAATTAATGAAAGCATATATATTCCCAGGTCAGGGTTCTCAATTTTCGGGAATGGCCAAAGATCTTTATGAGAATTTTACTTTGGCAAAAAGTATTGTTGATGAGGCGGATCAAATCTTGGGCTTTTCTTTGTCAAAAATCATGTTCGAAGGTTCCGATGAAGAATTGAAACAAACGAAAGTGACACAACCTGCCATTTATTTACATTCCGTTTTGGTAGCTAAGTTGGGAAAGGATTTTCAACCTGGCATGGTTGCTGGTCATTCATTAGGTGAATTTTCAGCTTTAGTAGCAGCGGGAGGATTAGAATGGCAAGATGGGTTGAAATTGGTTTATCAAAGAGCTTTGGCGATGCAGAAAGCTTGTGAATTAGTGCCAAGTACCATGGCTGCTGTATTGGGATTAGCCGATGCTCAGATCGAAGAAATTTGTGCTAAATTTAATCAGCAAGTGGTTGCGGCCAATTACAATTGTCCAGGTCAAGTGGTTATTTCTGGAAGTGTAGCGGGCATTGAACAAGCTGCTGTTTTATTGAAAGAGGCAGGTGCAAAACGCGTTTTACCTTTACCCGTAGGAGGAGCTTTCCATTCACCTTTTATGGAGCCTGCAAGGGTGGAATTGGCAGCTGCCATTGAAGCGACAATCATTCATCAGCCCATTTGTCCCATATTTCAAAATGTAAACGCTCAGCCATCGCAAGATCCTGCTACCATCAAAGCTAATTTGATTGCTCAATTGACCGGCGCTGTTAAATGGACGCAGTCAGTAGAAGCCATGGTTTCTTCCGGTGCGACTCAATTTATTGAATGTGGGCCTGGTAAGGTTTTACAAGGATTGGTTCGTAAAATTCATGCTGAAGCCATCGTCTCTTCCATGGAGCTAAATTAAACAATGTTAAAAGTTGATTTATTTGACTGATAATGAGGCAATGAGGCATACACGATTAAAATAAATCCATTTTTTTTGAGTGGATATTTGATAATTTAACGGGAAGGTCTTATTTTTGCATTCGATTTGATACTGACCTATGGTGTAAAGGTAACACATCAGTTTTTGGTTCTGATTTTCTAGGTTCGAATCCTAGTAGGTCATCAGATGTAAAAGCGCCTCCCCAAGAGGCGCTTTTTATTTTATTGAATTGATAAGCCTAATAACTCCTAACTCATAATTCATAATTCACTACCTAATCCCTATAAAATGAAAAATCTTGTTTTGCCATTAATGGCCATTCTATTTTGTCAAATTGTATTTGCACAAGAAATTATCATCAAAGATCCAACAATCATTCCGATCCATACAGATTATCTCATTCAAGGGAAAAGTATATTGATTAAAAACGGAAAGATCGCAACAGTGGCCTCTTTCGCTTCGCTTAAGAAAAACAAATCTACCCTAATTATTGATGCTAAGGGGAAATTTATTATGCCTGGTTTAGCAGATATGCACATTCATCTTCCCACGAATAAACATCTTGATTCCACAATCAAAGAAAGTTTATCGGCAGGGGTGACACACATACGAGCTATGAATTCAGAAGAAGATCCGCTGGGATATTTGACTAAAAATCAACAAAAATATGCCAGTGATTTCCCGAGAATTTATTTGAGTTACATCATTACACGGAAGGATCGTTATACGTTAACACAATTAGATAGCTTAGTTACAAGTGTCAAGAAACAAGGTTATCATTTCATTAAGCTATTCAGTGTGGCAGATGAAGCGACCTTTTTAAATTTGATGAAAGTTGCGGATATGCACCAAATAATTGTCGCAGGTCATTTTCCCAGCAATGTTTCCATGGAACTTGTTTTGAAATCTTCATTTAGAAGCATTGAACATTTGGGAGGATATACGCAGGAAGCTAATTTTAAAAATTTACATGGCTTGGTGGAATTGTCAAAGCAAGTCTTTAATTGTCCGACTTTGAATTATTTTAAAGAGGCAAAAGTGGATATTGTCTATCAATCCAAACTTGAACGAGTATTTCAAAAATTGGCAGAACAAGATTGTTTACTGCTAGTTGGAAGTGATTTAGGTGGTTCAGAAGGAATGTTGAAAGAGATGAAAATTTGGGAAAATTTAGGTATCTCTAGATATAAAATATTGAAAGCTGCCACCATGAATCCCGCTTTATTTTTTAATGAGAGCAATCAATGGGGGAGTATTCAAGTAGGTAAAGAGGCAAGTTTATTGCTTTTGGACAAAAATCCATTGACTGATATTGATCATTTGAAAAGTATTCAAAAGATTTTTTTGCGTGGAAAGCTTGTAAAGAATTAGCCAATAAATTGCATTTCTGTCAACGAAATAAGAAAATAGCAAATTCAAATTCGCTCTTAAACGTACGTTTAGAACTGACCCTAATGATAATTTCAACTCTTAATTTGCATTTTTACTAAAAGTTTGGAATTTTTATAGTTACTCTAAATTTATTTTCCTGATTTTGCTGTCGTGTATATGCTTGTCGATTGCGATTGAATAATCAAATTAATCACCTAATTTCTTGTTTTTTCATTCATTCATATGGTTTACTCTGCAATTGTAAATTTTTA
>JBILRJ010000109.1:0-8982 GCA_044372695.1 Spirosomataceae bacterium | reverse complement strand
TGATCAATATTAGGTTGATTTTCCTATCTTCTCTTTTTCCGGTTTTCTCTCTTCTCTATCTTCCCATTTTCTCTCTTCTCTCTTCCTGTTTTCTCTCTTCCGGTTTTCTATCTTCTTCAGCGCTGCCTTCGAGAGCCTCAGCAACAACCTCAGGCACCGAAGGCTAACAATGATTTTCGAGGAAAAAAGGCGTCAAAATAAAAGAGACGCACGGCCGTACGTCTCTACAATTTTCTTATAATTTGATTGAATGATCAATATTAGGTTGATTTTCCTATCTTCTCTTTTTCCGGTTTTCTCTCTTCTCTATCTTCCCATTTTCTCTCTTCTCTCTTCCTGTTTTCTCTCTTCTCTCTTCCTGTTTTCTCTCTTCTCTCTTCCTGTTTTCTCTCTTCCTACTCCACCTTCATCACCCCATTCATGATTCTCCAGTGACCTGGGAAGGTACATAAATAGGGATAATTGCCTTTGCTAGTTGGGGCCTTGAATACCACTTTTACTACTCCATCCGATTCAACCAAGGTGGTATATGCCAATACTTCCGGCATTTCTGGTACATAATTCTTCGCTAATCCATCTGCCGCTGTAATCATTTTATCTGCCGCAGCACCAATTTTCTCCATGCTTCCCATCGTACCTAAGACCCAGTTATGCTGCATGGCATCCACATTTTCAAAAATCAATTCCACCTTCGCACCAGCAGGCACCGAAAATTCCTTCAAGTCATATTTCATGGCTTCACGAAGCGTCTTCAAATGTATCCGAACCACATTGGCCTCCACTTTCTTGGTCTCTATTTTCCAAACTGAAGCCAATCGATCCAAATAATCCGCATCCACCGGACGAACTTTTTCTACCAATTGTTGAATGTACTCTTTGGAACTTGCCGATAATGCCGGATCTTTTTTATTGTTCCAAACAGCCGCTGCACCTTTCAAGGCAGCACCAAAAGCTGGACTTGCGACTTCACTGATTTTCTTTAAATTCGCAACCATCTCCTCTCCTGTCCAAGCGTTCGCACCTCCACGGAAAATTTTCTCGACAGCATACACGTTCAAACTTGGACCTTTTGCGACGTCAATCGATAGACGGTATTTGTTATTAGACAAATCCGATTCTCCCAACACCGCATTTTTATCCAATTGCACCTCCATTTCATACTTGCCGGGCGCATCCGCCGTCCATCCTAAATTACCTACCCAAGGACCATTGTTGTTACGAGTCACAGAAACCGTTTCTCCAGCTGGAATTCCATCCACAAAGGTGTATGACTCATAATCCATTCTTCTTCCTTGGCCTTCGATCTTCACGACCAATGGAACCGGCGTTCCTTTGGCAATCGCTACTTTACCTCTGTTTTTAACACGTATCACAAAATTACTATACTCTCTTAATTTGAAACTTCCTCTTTGAATTTGTACTTCCTCCACAACCAAATCAACTCCCTCTGCAAGTCCATCAACTTTAGGATTATTCCCTCCTTTGGCCAATTTCTCGGCAACAACCGCTCCTTTTTTGGCTCCCTCCTGCTCTATGAACTTCATTTTACGGGCAGCTCCATGCGCCATCAAATAAGCAGTATAAACCTCTGGCAACCAACGATCTTTGTTCTCTTGCTCTTTCGCAATTTTACTTAACATGGCCGACTCAATGGCTGGACTATTCGGCATTTCGATGAATGCCAAAACAGTGTTTAATACCACCAAGGAATCTTTGTCGGCTAATAAATTTTTACTCAACAAGACATTCGACCAGGCAGTCGTTCTTGGCAATACCTGTACCGCATTCTTACGAACTGCTGCACTTTTATGTGTCAAAGCTCCTGTCAAAGCAGCTTTTACGCTGGCATCCTCCAGGGCTCCTAAACCTTCTAAAGTTCTTAAGGCATGAATAGCACCTGGCGCTAATCCTATTTCGTCGATTTTAGCATTTTGTAAAACAGCAATCAAAGCAGGGACAACATCTTTTTTGCCTCTTTCTACCAATAAACGTTGCGCTTGCAGTCTCCAGAATAAATTGGAATTCCCTAAGGCTGCCACACAGGCTTCTGGGGTAGATAAATTAGGTGCCACGTATTTAGGCGCTTCATTGTAGGCTACTCGGTAAATTCTACCATGTGTGTAATCCCGTAAATCTGTTTGATAGGCATTTCCTGAACCATTGTCATATCCTTTCGGAACGGGATTGTGCTGAATAATGAAGGAATACCAATCTGCGATCCAAAGTGCCCCATCCGGACCTACTTGCGCAAACACGGGAGAAACCCATTCGTCTGCACTGGCTAAAAAATTGAATCCTTCTTTGTCATTGAAATCAGTTCCAGTAGCCACCATGTTGTTTTGGTGTACTACGTGGCCCGTTGGTTCAGTTACAAAAGCAATTTTGTTCCAATATTTCTTTGGAAAGGCTCTCGCAGAATAAAAATTATGCCCTGCCGCAGCCGTATACCCACCAAAAACATCCACCTGGCGCACACGCTTGGTAATCGTCTTCATGTCTTTGTGCGTGTCTGTGCTTTTACTTCCACTCAAACTAAATGGTGCTTGCCAAATACTTTTGTTAGGGATTGGCATGTACCAACCATGTGAATTATTGGCTGTTGAACCAAAAACATCTCCTGCTTCATTGAAATCAAATCCCCAAGTGTTATTAGAAGTATTTGTCATGTATTCCAATTGAGAACCATCTGCTTTGAATCGGAAAAAACCCGAAGAAAACTTGATGCTATCTGCACCTACTTTCCCTACAAACCCTGAATATCCCACCGAACCCCAAATCCAGTTATCAAAACCATAGTGTAAATTAGAAGGCCCTGCATGGGTATCAAAGGTTCCAAATCCGGTAATAATTTTCTTTTTCTCGTCTGCCACTCCATCTCCATTGGTATCTTTCAATAATAAAATATGTGGCGCTTGTGAAACCACTAAGCCACCATTGGCAAATACCATACCTGTTGGAATACTTAAACCATCTGCAAAGCGCGTGAATTTATCTGCCTTTCCATCGCCATTGGTATCCTCACAACGCAAAATGTAATCGCTTCCGCCCGACTCCTTTCTTTCGTTCGGATAATCTTTGGTAATTAATACATACAACAAACCTTTTTCATCCCAAGTCATGGCGATTGGGTGCATCACATTCGGTTCTGCCGCAAAAACGGATAGGGTAAAATCAACAGGTACTTGCGTAAATTTTACCGATTCCTCTGGACTCAAAGGCAATTGTTGCAATTGAGGGCCTTGTCTTTTTTCATAATTGGGCAATTTGGCTTCTCTAAAATACAAATCAGCCAAACTCAATTTGTCAATCAATGCTCTTTTTTCCGCGCCGACTGCATGTAAAATCCCTTGGGTAATCAAATGCTGAAATGCCTCGGTATCCCAGGTTCTTTCATCATGTCCATAAGCCGTGTAAAACACATTTCCTTTTCCATAGTTACGCACCCATGTGTAAGGCTCTAAACTTTGGCCAGGCTTGTCTTTGGATTGCTCTTTGCCAATGATTCTGGACTGAATGACCACATTATCTGCTTGTAATTGACTGTGCAAATAGGTTTCATCAACGGTTTTGATTTCTTGGTATCCTTTCAATATTGGATGATTTGGCAAGTCATTTTTGATGCGAATGGAATCCATTTTATGTCGCCAAAACTGTCCACCCACCATTTTAACAAACTCTTTGGAGTTTCTAAAACAAAAAGAGGCACAGTGAATCGCTACCAAACCATGGCCAGAAGCCACATAATTCAATAAAGCTTTTTCTTGTATTGCAGGAATGGAATCGTGGTTGGCAAAAATGATTAAGGCGTCAAATTTGTTTAAATATTTTTCGTTTAAATCCTTTAGGGATTCGGTATAGGTAACGTTCATTCCTTTTACACCTACCGCCGACTGAAGCGCAGGGTAGCGATCAAAAGGCTTGTGATGGCCATTATCTCCTAGAAACAAGAGTTCTAATCGGCGTTGGGAGAAAGCCAAAGTAGGCAATAGAAGCAAAAATAATGCAAGTTTTTTCATAGGTTTAGGATAAACAATGCTCTTCATCTTTCGACAAAGAGCATTGAATTATGTTAGAATTTTGGAATTTCAATTAAAGCGCCGCCTTGTAAAGCCGACTCATGAGCTAAAATACCCACGGATGTCCAGTTGGCAGATTGCGGAGCATTCGGGAAAGGATCACGATCAGCAGCAAGGGCTTGAAGGAATTCGTTTACCAAATGCGGGTGAGAACCTCCGTGGCCTCCGCCTTGGGTGAAAGATAAGTGAGTATTATCTGATTCGTCATACACACCTTTGGTGGTAAAACGTTGAATTTCTTCTGGCAAGTAATGTGCAAAATCAGGTGTTGGCACCTTCTCCGGGATTTCAGGCTCTGGTTTTTTGGCAGTATGCACCACCAATTCTTCCCCTTCGATCAATGGCCATTCCACCGATTTTTTTGAACCATACACTTCAAAACTTTCTCTGTATTGACGAGCTACGTCAAACAAAGAACGATACACATGGGCACTTAAATCTGAATCGCGGAACTTGATATGTGCAGATTCTACGGCAAAAGGAGAATTATAATGGGAGATCAATTCCTCGCGGATGGTACCTGAACCGAAACAAGAAACATATTGGGCTTCTAAGCGCAATAGTCCAGCTACGGGCCCCACGCAATGGGTTGCATAGTGCATAGGAGGTAATCCCGGCCAATAATCTGGCCAACCATCCATGTCTTGTTGGTGGGTAGCTTTCAGGAATTGCACTTTCCCTAATTCGCCTTTTTCGTATAATTCTTTGATGTAAAGGAACTCGCGGGAATAGACCACCGTTTCCATCATCATGTATTTTTTACCCATTTTTTTACTGGCTTCCACAATGGCCTTGCATTCCTCTACGGAAGTAGCCATAGGGACAGTACAAGCCACGTGTTTTCCTGCTAAAAGAGCTGCGATGGTTTGTTCCGCATGTAAATGAATAGGGGAATTGATGTGAACCACATCCACCAAAGGGTCTTGGATTAGATCTTCAAAATTGGAATATCTTTTTTCGATTCCATAGGCCTCGCCGATGGAATGCAATTTTTCTTCATTTCTTTGGCAGATGGCATACATATTTGCCAAAGGGTGTTTTAAATAAATGGGGATAAATTCGGCACCAAAGCCTAGGCCCACAATGGCCACATTGTATTTCTTCATCGTTTAAATAGGTATTAAAGTTCTAATTTAGGAAGAAAATGGAAATAGTTATTAGTTTTTAGTTATTAGGTGTTAGTTATTAATGCGAATTAAGAGTTGAAATTATTATTAGGATCTGTTCTAAACGTTTGTTTAAAAGAGAATTTGAATTTGCTATTTCCCTATTTCTTTGACAGAAATGCAATTTAGGGGCTAATTCTTTTTCTATGGCATTTCTTTTTTTGAAAAAAAAGAAACAAAAAAACTTAAATGAATTATGAGTTATGAATTATGATTTATGAAATTAAAACAATGACTTACACATTTCAAAAAATATTCATAACTAATAATCCATAATTCATACCTCATAATCCATAACTCATAATCCATAATTCATACTTCATAATTATTCAGGCTGCGTTCAAACCTTTCGTCAGATTAAACGTAAGTCACGAGATTATTTAGCTTTCAGAACAAACCTTTTGTGATTATTAACGGTGGCTGAGGCTGAGATAAATTGATTTAGCTCTTTACCTAGTTCAATTGCGTGGATTTATTGTTGGATTCCATTATGTTATCCAAAAGGGTAAATTTAACAAACGATAGATACGTTTCTTGAAAGAGCGATTTTGTAAATGTGGTATTAGGTTAAAAAATTCCGAGTTGCCTCTGAAATTACTACATCCAATATTTTTAAAAAGATTTTTACTTTTTTGCAAAGCAAATGGCAAGGCTAACTGATCTCGCTTTGCTGAATTAAAATAAGTTTCCCACCACAATTTAGAAAAATGATGATTATAATTTCTCATATTCCAAACAAAAACTCCAGTTTCGTACAAGCCCATTTCATCCTTAAAATCATTTTTTTTCAGAAACAAAAAATGTTTAATTAGACCTATGAAATGTTGGTGCCCATACATAGCGCAAGCTTTTAATTCTTCAGAAACAAGATTTCGAACGGGATGCTGAAAAAGAGCTATCGTAGTGTCATCAATTCCAATACTTGAAATAAAAGTGGTTAAATTACCAATGATTTCAACATTACCATCCACGTATATTAAATAATCGTAACCTTGTAATTCTGGAAATAGGTGAGGTTGAATTTTTACAAATCTCTGTAAATCTTGATTGGAAAAGTTCAACTCTTCACTTAGTCTAATTAATTTCCAGGGAAATGAGACCTCTATGTTTTGGTCGCTGAATAAAAAAAATGAAACATTCTCATTTGGGAATTGTACTGTTTGGCAATTTTCATAATTACCGGTAATGCACGTATAGCAGGCAATTTTTATTTGAACATGATCAGCCATTGTTTTAAAAGTAAATTGGTTTGAATTGCATCAACAAAAATTATCCTGAATAAATCAGGAATCAATTTATTAATTGTTTTTCTCAATTTCACCCAAGGCTTTAAACAATGCAATTAAAAAAACAGATTATACCATTTCGAATGTTCTGTAATTAAAATTACCAATTTAGAATTCAAACCCATGTAAATAGAGGTAAGAGGTAATAGGTAATAATGCGAATTAAGGGTTGAATTCATCATTAGGTTCAGTTCTAAAAGTATGTTAAAAAGCGAATTTGAATTTGCTATTTCATTATTTCTTTGACAGAAATGCAATTTATGGTCTAATTCTTTTTCTAAGGCATTTCTTTTTTTGAAAAAAAAGAAACAAAAAAACTTAAATGAATTATGAGTTATGAATTATGATTTATGAAATTAAAACAATGACTTACACATTTCAAAAAATATTCATAACTCATAATCCATAATTCATAATTATGCAGGCTTCGTTCAAATCTTTCGTTAGGATTAAGCTTTGGCCATAAATGAAATATTTATAACAAATGATCCCAATGTTTTTTAACCCTTAATTCGGATTAATAGGTAATAGGTAAGAGAAGAGAGATGCTTCGACAGGCTCAGCAAGCGGAGAAGATTATCATTCTTATAAAATCGCCGATTGAAGCATTTGATTAATTAAATTTTCAAGAACGGGGCTATCGTAGTGGGATTGAGCAAAGTATTTGCCTTGAGCAGTCAATTGGGTTCGTCTGTTCGAATCATGCAATAATTTCTCCAAAGCAGTGGAGAGATTAAGTTCAATGCGATCGATATCTAGAACAATTCCTGCATCATTTTTTTCTATGTCTGGAGCAATTCCTACTTGATTAGAAATAAGTACAGGTAATCCACAATACATTGCCTCTACGATGGATATTCCAAAATTTTCTGACAGAGAGGGTAAGATAAATAAATCACTATCACTAAATGCTTGCAAGCTTTGTTCGCGATTTAACAAGCCAGTAAAATGGACGTAATTATCTAATTTCAATTCGCTAATTTTATTCTTTAACTGGGCTTGATAAGCACCTTCATCCCCACCTGCCAATAAAAATTGAACATCATAACCTTTGTCTAACAAATTTCGAAGGGCATGAAGTGTAAAAATAATTCCTTTCTTTTGACTAATTCTTCCCAAATGAAGCAGCAATGTACTTTCAGAAGAAATGGAAAAATGTTCTCTCCATTTCCCTCTTTGGGGCAAATGGGTAAAGTCAGCAGATTTGACCACATTAGGTACAATAAATGCATTGAGATGTATTTTCAGAAATTCCTTCACTTTCAATTCCTCGTCTTGGGTAGTAAAACAAATCCATTTAGCTTTTTTCAGCATATTTTTGACAGCCAAGAAATAAAGGATTTTCTTGATACGCGATGATTTTAGATATACCGTTTCTTGGTACAAAGAACCATGGGGAAAGATGATGTAAGGGATTCGAAATAAACGTGCAAAGAAAGCACTCATGATAAAAGGAAAATTCCATACCCCTTGTAAAACGATTAAATCATAGTTGGAGGTGTTTTTTAACAGCCACAAAACCATGGAAAATGAAAAAGTGAAATTAGCAGGCCCGAGATACTTTTTGTAGATCAGAGTATGATTTTCGGAAAGGGCCTTTGGCTTGTTGTATTGAATATCCTTTAATTGCGACTCTGATAAACCTTGTTGAGTAGTTACAGTTGTTAATTGATGATTTTTCTCTAAGATTTCACTGAAAGTCAAAGTGCTGTATATTGGCCCCCCAATGGAAACTGCAGGAAAATATGCCGGAGAGACTTGTAAAATGTTCATCACACAATATTACTCAGAATTTTTAAATAGTTCTTTTAAGTTGAGAGAAAAAGGGGAAGAGGGATGCTTCGACAGGCTCAGCAACCGGAGAAAAGGGGAAGAGAGAAAACGGGAAGAAAAGGGGAAAATTGCTATTTTAGCTACCTTACCGCTTAATAAGTATTCCCTTTTTCTGCTTGAGAAGTGTAGGTCTTTCTATATTTTTGAAAACTATTCTTTCTCAATTTTAAAATGAAAAAATTTCAGCAATGGAATGCTAACCCTAATCAAAGCGAAGCACCAATACTTCTTTTCCTAATTTTGGGCATCAATGCCTTTTTGATCACCTCACTCACGGAGTTTTTCACCATTCATTTTTTTCAAATCCGCTTCATTTTCATTCACATCGTCACGCTTGCCTCTATCCTTTTTGTGGGTAAAGTCCTAAAACAATATGTAAAAGGGAAGAGGTAATAGGTTTTTTCTCTTCTCTCCTTCTCCGGTTCCTGAGCCTGTCGAAGCATCTCTCTTCTCTCCTTTGGTGTTGTGGATCACAAAATTAAAGGGTATTTTACTATTGATTATCAGTTTTTAGGTTTCAAAGCGCAGCAAATTGCGCACCTGGTAAATTAATGATAATCAACATAAACCTATTTGCCAACTTTTAGATTGTCTACGAGCATAATGAAATAGTCTCTAGAC
>JBILRJ010000108.1:0-8995 GCA_044372695.1 Spirosomataceae bacterium | reverse complement strand
GGAAAACCTTCTGCAGACATCACTAATTTGCCAGCATTAGCTGATAATTTAATGGATTTAACATAAGGATTTTCTTGTAACTGATAAGTTCCTGCAAAATCTGTAACAGGGGAAGATTGGGCAAAAAGACCAAATGTAGCAGATAAAATCATCATCAACGACACACTAGCAATACGTAATTTTTTCATGTTTAAATGAGTTAAATGTAAAAACTTAGACAAATCTAATTTATTTTTACATGATTAAACTAAAATTTGTCCTTAAAAGTTTAAAATATTTATCAATTTTTTTATAAAAATTATCCAGAGATTTTGATTGTAAAAAGTTTTTTATACTTTTGGAACGAAATCAATTCGCCAACCCTAAATCTATATAGGAGATACCATATGAGATAAACCTCTACGTTAACCATTTTGTATTTTTATGAATATTAAAAATCCAGTTAACGATGCCACGTTAATCTCAGCGTACATCCAAGGCGACGACAAAGCGTTTGAAACGCTTGTAAAAAAATCGAAGTCAAAAGTTTACACCACTATTTATTTAATAGTCAAAGACCGCTACATTGCAGAAGACCTCTTGCAAGAGACCTACATCAAGGCAATTGATGTTCTCAAGGGAGGAAGATACAATGAAGAAGGTAAATTTATGCCATGGATAATTCGTGTTGCCCATAATTTGGCAATCGATTATTTCAGAAAAGAAAAAAGATATCCTACGATCGTATTAGAAGATGGATCCAAGGTGTTCAATAGTTTCGAATTTGCTGAAGAATCTATCGAAGACATACAATTAAAACAAGATCAAATCGTTAATGTACGAGAATTGATAAAAAAATTACCTGATGAACAAAGAGAAGTCTTGGTCATGAGGCATTACGAGGAATTAAGTTTCCAAGAGATTTCTGAATTAACGAATGTAAGTATAAATACGGCCTTAGGAAGAATGCGCTATGCACTCATCAACCTAAGAAAAATGATGCAAAAACAAGAATTAGCCTATGACGCAAAGCTCTACCACAAATGACCTAGTTAAACATTTATATGAACCCAAAATTAGTTTTAGCAAAAGTCTAAATTACGAAGAACAAATGGAATTTGTCTCCTTCGAGAATTTGAAACAAGAATTAGATCAGGCCTACTTAGAACCCTCGGATAGGTCGATCGATAAAGTATTTGAATACATGAGAAATCGTATTGGAAAATAACGTAAATAGTCCTCCCTTTAATCTAGGAACTATTCACTCAACAATCGCTTCAAGTGATTCCAAAATGCCAACTTTATGTGCTTTTCGCCTTCACCTAGACTAGATAGAAGTCGAGGAAAAATCAGGACCTTTGAATCAGAAAATTCCGCATATTCTTCATTGGGGAATTTTTTGATTAACTCCTTGTTAAATTCCCCTAAAAAAATGTATTTTTTTGCGCCTGTATTTTGAATAAAATCAGAAAAACTGCTTGAAATTTCTTGCAAACCGAAAATTGACCAATCTGATTCGGCTAAGTTGAGCGGAGAGGCAGAAAGCACCAATTTAAGTATTTGCCTTTCTTCCTCAGGCAGTGAGCCCAAAATCACCCATTTCGTAGAAATAACCGGGTATTCTATAGGGGGAACCACGACAGGCTTAATCACCTCATCCGTCCCCACGGGTAAAACGATGGACGCTTCGGCCAATGAATGGCCAGGAGATGCCTCCACTCGATCACTTGGAATCCAATAAATTTCATCGAACTTGTACAACTCCGATAAATTAACCTGCCCGATCGACATATCCCTTATTCTGCTAAATACCCTCTAAGCACACAAGCCTCACGGTCAGGACCTGTGGAAATAAAATTGATAGGTAAATCTAAATGGTTTTCCAAAAATGCGATGTATTGGGTTAGTTCAATAGGTAATTCTTCGAATTTCCGCATACCTTCCAGCGAGCAATGCCAGCCTTTCAAGGTTTCATAAATAGGAGTTACTTTGATATCCGTAATTTCAAAAGGTATCTGATCCGTAATGGTACCATCGGGCATTTGATAAGCCGTACAAACCTGAATTTCATCAAAAATATTCAACACATCTGCTTTCATCATGATCAATTGAGTTACCCCATTGATCATCATGGCATACTTTAGAGCTGGTAAATCAATCCAACCGCAACGACGAGGACGACCCGTAGTGGAACCAAACTCACGCCCTTCTTGGCGCATCGCCTCTCCTACTTCATCTTCCAACTCCGTTGGAAAAGGTCCTGAACCTACTCGAGTAGCATAAGCTTTAAAAATTCCGAAAACCTCACCAATATTTTTGGGTGCTACACCCAAACCAGTGCAAGCACCTGCCGTAATGGTGTTGGAAGAGGTCACAAAAGGATAAGAACCAAAATCAACATCCAATAAAGAACCTTGAGCCCCTTCTGCTAAAATGGTTTTCCCAGCATTGATGGCCTTATTAACCGAATACTCAGAATCAACCAAGGCAAATTCCTTCATAAAATCCACCGCTAGAAAAAATTCTTTTTCCGCCTCCACTAAATCATATTCAAATTGATACACATCCAAAATAGCTTTATGGCGAGCTACTAGAAGTTCATATTTAGTTTTAAAATCCACCGAAATCATGTCGCCAACGCGCAATCCTTGTCGGGAAATTTTATCTGTATAAGTTGGGCCAATTCCTTTTAAAGTTGATCCGATTTTTGCATCACCTTTTGACTTTTCGTAACAAGCGTCCAAAAGCCTGTGAGTAGGCAATATAATGGAGGCCTTCTTCGAAATTTCCAAGTTCTTGCGTAAATCCAAGTTGAATTTAGCCAAACCCTCAATTTCTTTTTTGAAGATGATTGGGTCCAAAACGACACCATTACCAATGATATTTTGAACTTCTTGTCTGAAAATTCCGGATGGAATTTGATGCAAAACGTGCTTAAATCCGTCAAACTCTAACGTGTGACCCGCATTTGGGCCTCCTTGAAAGCGAGCAACAACCTGATAGCGAGGTGCTAAAACATCCACAATTTTTCCTTTTCCTTCATCTCCCCACTGCAAGCCTAATAATACATCAACAGCCATAAAAATTATTGTTTGAAATTTTCCTCTTGGTTACGCGATTGAAACTGAGACCGATGCTCACAATTCTTTCGGGTACAAGAGCCATAAAATATTAAAGAGTGATGCATTACGTTAAATTGTAACATTTCACCGACTAAACTCTGTATTGTCTGTACACGTGGGTCACAAAATTCGGTCACTTTGTGGCAATCCGTACAAATTAAATGATCATGCTGTCTGCGCCCATAAGATTTTTCAAATTGAGCTTGATTTCGGCCAAATTGATGCTTGGCTACCAAATCACATTCAACCAATACATCTAAAGTATTGTAAACCGTTGCACGAGAAACTTGATATTTTTTGTTTTTCATGGAAATGTATAACTCCTCCACATCAAAATGATCGTCACGTAAGTAGATCTCTTCCAAAATGGCGAACCTCTCTGGAGTCTTCCTCAGTCCCTTGTTTTCCAAATAGGCTGTGAAAATTTTTTTAACCGAATCGAATTTATCTAAATCTGCGGACATTTAACTGAAAAAACGACGTAAAATAAGGCAAAATATCTGAATAAAGCTACTATTCTTCTCTTGCAACTTCAATTACACCAGGTACACGCTCTAATTCAATGACCAATGCATCCAGATGATTAGTATCTTGGATCATTAGGGAAAGTTGTCCTTCAAATAAACCTTCTTTCACCCCTATGCTAAGGCCGGTAATATTCACTTTCAATTCACCCGAAACCACTCGAGTTACGTCATTGATAAGCCCCACTCGATCAATTCCTCGAATGACCAAGTGCACCACAAAAGACATGGCTATACGGCTCGCCCATTGTGCTTTAATCACACGATCCCCATGGCGTGAAAGTAATTCGGGAGAATTTGGACAAGCATTTCGATGAATTTTAATACCTTCATTGATCGTCACAAAACCAAAAACCTCATCTCCAGAAATGGGATTGCAACATTTGGCCAAGGTATAATCCACTTTGTCCATGTCCTCTCCAATCAACAATGTATCCGAATTTTTTCGATCATTCTGAATACTCTGCATTTCTTTCCGAAAGGTTTTATTATCCACAATCGGAGCTTTTATCGACTTCTCCGCTTGTTTCCTTTCGTGCATTTCCTTATCCGACTTCCAATGCTTCAATTGTTCGATTGCAATGTATCCTTTACCAAATCGATAAAACAAGTCGTTGGCATCTTTGGCATTGTAATAAGCCCGCAATTGATTCGTAATTTCTAGTGTAAGTACCGGATACCCTAAAATCTTTAGTCGATGTTCAATCATGTCGCGACCTTTGATCAAATGGGACTTATTTTCTTCCTTGATACAATCCTTGATTCGGGCCTTGGCCTTGGTGGTCATCACGATTCTCAGCCAATCTTCAGAAGGTTTTTGTTTTGAAGATGTGAGAATTTCAATTTGATCACCGTTGACTAATTTGTGCGACAAAGGAACCAATTTCCCACCCACTTTAGCCCCGATGCACTTGGCACCCACTTCGGTATGTATTTCAAAAGCAAAATCCAAGGCTGAAGCCCCATGCTGCATCACGATTAATTTTCCTTTGGGAGTAAATACAAAAACCTCCTCGCTGTACAAGGAATTCTTGATATCATCTACCAATTCGACCGCGGATTGGCTTTTGTCGTTCGACTCAAGTGCCTCGCGAACCTGACTTAACCAGGATTCAAAAGCTTGACTGGTTCGGGTGTCGGTTCCTTTGTATTTAAAATGGGCAGCAACTCCCTTTTCTGCCACTTCATCCATGCGTTTGGTACGAATCTGAACTTCCACCCAGCGGCCTTCTCTATCCTGCCCAAATGGCATGCTCATCACGGTGGTGTGCAAAGATTCATAACCGTTTGATTTTGGGGTAGAAACCCAATCTTTCAATCGACTAGGATTGGGTCGATAATGATCCGTTACAATGCTGTAAATCTCCCAGCAGTCAGCCTTTTCTCTTTCCAAAGGAACATCCAAAACAATGCGTACGGCAAATAAATCGTATATTTTCTCAAAAGGGACATTGCCTTTTTTGATTTTATTGTAAATGGAATAAATGGATTTGGGACGACCTTTGATGCTGTAATTTACTTTTAATTCGTCCAAAGATTTTTTGATTGGTCGGATGAAATGTTCAACAAAACTCTCTCTGTTTCGTTTATTTTCCATCAATTTATTGGAAATCTCTTTGTAAGATTCGGGTTCTGTGTACTTTAAACCTAAATCTTCCAATTCTGTTTTGATGGCATTTAAACCTAACCTATGAGCCAAAGGCGCATACAAGTATATGGTTTCAGAAGCTATTTTTAATTGTTTTTCCTTTGCCATGCTGGTCAAAGTTCGCATGTTGTGCAAACGATCGGCCAATTTGATCAAAATCACACGTATGTCGTCCGATAGAGTCAATAGCATTTTCCGGAAATTCTCTGCTTGTTGGGAAGTTCCATACTCAAAAGTCCCCGCTATTTTGGTTAATCCATCGATGATCGAAGCAATTTTTTTACCAAACCTTTTTTCAATATCCTCTAAAGTGAAATTCGTATCTTCCACGACATCGTGCAAGAGTGCTGAGATAATGGAAGTTGTTCCCAAACCAATTTCCTCTACACAAATTTGTGCAACTGCTAAAGGGTGGTAAATGTAAGGTTCGCCCGACTTACGGCGCATGTCTTTGTGGGCTTCAGCCGACAAAAGAAAGGCTGCCTTGATTTGTTTTGCATCATCATCTTTTAAAAAAGGTTTTGCGGTCCGAAGTAATTTGCGGTATCGCTTAAGGATCTCCAAGCGTTCTTTCTCCAAATCTATCTGCATAAACTTTTATTTTTCGATTAATGCGACCGCCATAGCGGCTATGCCCTCTGCTCTACCCACAAAGCCCATTCCTTCAGAAGTGGTGGCTTTGATGGAAACTTGGTCTTCTTCTACTGCCATGATGCGGGCTAAATTGCTTTTCATGGTCGGGATGTGTTGATTTAATTTAGGTTGATCCAAAATAATGGTTACATCCACATTGCCCAATTCCCAGCCTGCCGCACGAATCATTTCCATGACTTTTTCCAGCAAAAAAGTGGAAGCAACACCCTTCCATTGTGGATCCTTGTCTGAAAAATGATACCCAATGTTTCTCATGTTAGCAGCACCGAGCAAAGCATCGCACAAAACATGGCAAACTAAATCGGCATCAGAATGTCCCAAAGGGCCTTTATCTGATGGAATCAAAATGCCTCCTAAGATACAAGGTCGGCCTTCTACCCATTGATGTACATCATATCCTTGACCTACTCGAATTTTCATGACTCTTTAAACTTTAATTTTCAGATGGGTTCAAATTTTTCTTGTACCACAAGGTGCAAGAAGAATCCGTTAAAAACAATTTTTTAGCCCAAAAATCAATGTCCGATTTCTGAACTGCATGCATTTTATCAATTTCTTTATTGACAGCGTCCACATCTCCTGCATTGGCTGCCATGGCCAAATTCATGGCCCTGTTCAAAACTTCCACCTCTGAAAATACCAAACTGGATTCAGCTTGGTTTTTGACTTTTTGTAAAGCGTACTCTGTAATTCCTTCCTCCACAAAACGCTTCAAGGCTTTTTCGATGGCCTCATCAGCTTCTGCTAAACTGACTCCTTCACACACTTGGCCTTGAATCACCAATAAACCAGGATCCATTGTTCCCATCATATAGGATTGAATTTGATCAAAAATTCGTTCATTGTGAACCAAATGCTCATATAAGAAAGATGAATCCCCTCTACCCAATAAATCCGACATCAAGTCAACAGCATAATAGGCATCATCGTATCTTCCAACCACATGATAAGCTTTATAAATTCGATTAGCGGGAACATTCCCCTCCACTTCCATTTTTTTATTGCCCGTTAAAACAGGTTCTTTGGGTAAATTTCTAATCGGTTTCTCAGCAGAAGGGATTGGCCCAAACCACTTTTCCGCTAACACTTTAACTTGCTCTACATTTACTTTCCCAGCAACAACTAAAATGGCATTTTGAGGTACATAAAACCGTTCGAAAAATGCTTTTACATCCTCTAAAGTAGCTTCTTCTATGTGTTTAATGTCCGCCCCAATGGTGGCCCAACGATAGGGGTGTTTTTCATAAATAAAAGGACGGAATTTCAACCAAATATCTCCGTAAGGCTGGTTTAAATACCTTTGTTTAAATTCTTCAATGACCACTTTTCTTTGAACCTCCAAGGATTGAGGATTGAATGCCAATTGTTTCATTCGGTCCGATTCCAACCAAAAAGCCGTTTCCAAATTTTGATAAGGAAGAGAAATGTAGTAATTGGTTAAATCAGGCGTAGTGAACGCATTATTTTCTCCACCGACCATTTGAAGCGGTGTATCATAATCAGGTATATTTTCGGACCCGCCAAACATCAGATGTTCGAACAAATGAGCGAAACCTGTTAAATTTTCATTTTCATCACGACTACCTACATCATAAATTACATCCATAACCGCTAAAGTCGTACTGTGGTCCTCATGAACAATAACTTGAAGACCATTGGAAAGTGTAAACTGCTGAAAGGATATCATGGAAAAATAATTAGGAAAAGATGTAAGAACAAAAGTAAAAAATTAGGGTCAAAAACCACAGTAATACTTACATTTGCATTTCAAAATGACTTAAATGCGACAAATTATCCTGATATTTTTTTTAAGCTGTCCGATATTAAGTTTCGCCCAAGTATTACAAGATCCAAGCACTAAAATGTTAATCACTGAAGGTCTCAATCATTTGTATGATTATGACTTCAAGGCAAGTAGTGAAAATTTCCTTCAAGTAAAAAATAAATACCCCAATAATCCAGCAGCTTATTTATTATTAGCCATGCAATGGGAACAACAATATTTCCCTTTGAAAGATCATCCAGTTCAGAGTAAAAATTATTTAGCCTATTTGGAAAAATGTTATGAATTGGCACAAAATGCGTTTGACAAAAATAACCAAGATTTAGAATCAGCATTTTTCTGTTCGGCTTCCTTGGGATTTCTTGCTGCCTATGAAGCTGATAATCAAAAGTTTTTTGCGGCAGTCGGCTATGCTAAAAAAGCTTATGCATTCATGAAAATTGGCTTGTTAAATTCTGACCGTCAACCAGAATTTTTATATTCCTCCGGAATTTACAATTACTACCGCATTTCTTACCCAGATTTACATCCCATCATCAAACCCTTCATGTTTTTCTTTCAAGATGGAGACAAAAAGAATGGCTTGATGAACCTGGAATTGGCCACTAAAAAAACCTTGTTTGTCAAAAATGAATCGCTATTTTATTTGGGATACATCTACAATAAATACGAGGGAACACCCGCAAAAGCATTGCCATTTAATACCTCACTCATTCAAAAACACCCAAATAACCATTTGTATGTACTCCAAAGAGCCGAATTATTAACGCTCATGGGCCATTACGAAGAAGCGGAAAAATACATTCAACAATTGGAAAACATCAAATCCCCTTACTACACAGGAGCCACTTGGGTATTTAATGGCTTAAAAGAAGAACATAAAAAAAAGAATTACGTATCTGCAGAAAACCATTACTTAAAATCGCTGCAATTTCCATATGAAGAAAGATTCACGAAAGACATCCGAGGCTTGGCTTACCTCGGTTTAGCAAGAATTGCCCAAAAGAAAGGAAACCTCTCAAAAATGAAATACTACCGCAAACTTGCCAAAGAAGTAGTTGAATATAAAAATTCGTTAGAAGAGCTAGATTGAGGTAAGAGTAAGAGTAACATACATCTTACATCATACATCAATCACCCCTCTCTCATACACATCAATGTTACTATGATTGCTGATGTTGATGATTTTCACCCCCTTATCTTTAGCAAGTTGAGCATTTTTTTGATGGCCTAAAAACACTTTGTGGAGAGATAAGAATTGAGTTGCCAAAGGTGATTCAATGGT
>JBILRJ010000107.1:0-9014 GCA_044372695.1 Spirosomataceae bacterium | reverse complement strand
ATAAATTGGAAATGGAATAACCCACCACCGAACTCAATTGATTCATGTATTCGATGAAAGCTAATTCATCATCCACCGCCATGGCTTTGTCTGGGCGGAAAGTCGGCAAAACTTTAACCGAAAATCCTCTTGCGGCTATTTGCTGATGATAAGCCAAATTGTCGATGGGGTCATCTGTCGTACAAAGTGCTTTGACATTCATTTTAAGCAATAAATTCCGAACGGAGTATTCCTTTTTGCGAAGCAATTCAGAACATTGATCATATATTCTTTTCCCCGATTCTGCATTGAGTAATTCTGTCACTCCAAAGTATCTTTGTAATTCCAAATGTGTCCAATGATACAAGGGATTACGCATGGTATAGGGAACGGTTTCAGCCCATTTCAAAAATTTCTCTTCGTCACTAGCATTTCCAGTGATGTATTTTTCATCTACACCATGTGCACGCATCGCGCGCCATTTGTAGTGGTCGCCGTATAACCAAATTTGAGTGATGTTATCAAATTGTTTATCCTCCGCAATTTGCTGAGGTATTAAATGATTGTGATAATCGACAATCGGCATATTTGCGGCATATTGATGATACAATACTTTCGCTGTTTCCGATTGCAATAAAAAATCTTCGTTTAAAAATGGTTTCATATATATTAATAATTCTCTATTTATTGGTTGATCGTATTTGTTCGGTTGACCGTATTATTCGGTTGGCTGCATTTATTGGTTGACCGTATTTGTTCGATTGACCGCATTATTCGGTTGACCGCATTATTCGGTTGACCGCAAGGGTCAACCCTACTTGCATCATACGTCATACGTCTTACATCATACATCATACGTATTTTGCAACCGCCTCTTTAAACCCTGGCAACTGCGTTAAATCGCTCCCCCAAATTTTTTCATCTGCCAAAACTGCGTGTAAATCAAAATCTTTCCAAGCCTCGTAAAAATATCCGGCTAAATCGCATTGAATAGGGTAAAATTCTCCATTGCATTCGCCGAAATATTGGCCATTTTCTTCTTTTACTGCATGCATAAATTGCAAATAGGCCGCAAAACCCATGCTGAACAATTCAGGAGCTTTGCCAAATTCCTTGTAATAATTCAGCAACAAAGGAATATTGCGCATGCGCATTTTGGTGCTGTATTGAACGGTAATATCGATTAATTTATGATTAATGAATGGATTTTTGAAACGATCTAAAACAGACCTTCCGAAACGATCCGCCACTTTGAAATCCATTTTGTATGGAATCGCAAAGGCTAATTCGCTCAACATCAAATTCATGATTAATTTGCTGAAATAGGAATTGGCCATCACATCTTTGACCAAACGGAAGCCCAATAAATAGGCCATTCCGCACATTAAGGTATGTGTTCCATTCAAGAGACGCAGTTTTAGTTCGCGATAAATTTCAATATCCTCTTGAATAATCACTCCTGGATCTACAGCGGCAAAACTTAATACTTTTCTTACATGTTCGTCGCCTTGGATGGCCCATAAGCGATACACTTCTGAGATAATCAACAAAGAATCTTGGTAACCTAAATCTTCTTGAATTTTTGCGATGGTATCTGCATCCGGTTTCCCAGGAACAATTCTGTCAACCAATGAGTTGCAAAAACGATTGGCGCTTGTCAACCAAGTAATAAACTGGTTTTCCAATTGGTGTTCTTCGGCCAATTGCAACAATATGCCTTTCAACACAACTCCATTGTTGATGATTAATTCGGTGGGGATGATCACCATTCCTGCGGATTCGGCTCCCTTGAAATGCTCATAACGAGCATGTAGGAAGGCTAATAATTTAGCAGGGAATGATTTAGGAGTTTGTCCAAAAAGGACATCATTGGCGAGGTACTGAATCCCAACTTCCGTGGTATTGGAAATGACGATTTGCATGTCCGGGTTTTGGGCACATGCCAAAATTTGATCCCATTCTGTGTTGGCTACTAAAGTTCTAGAAATGGAAGAATTGACTAAATATTCTTCTACTTCTTTTCCTTCTTCAATGCCCTTTACGCAGTGGGTATATAGATTGTCTTGTTGTTCAAAGGCATTGGAATCACCTTTGCTGGTCGATTTAACCAAAACCACACGGCCTTTGAAAATCGCTTTTTGATTGGCTTTATCAATGAAGTAATCACAAAGACCACGTAAAAGCACTCCTGTTCCAAATTGAAGGACTTTTTCGGGGTAATGATTGATTTCAGGATTCGGACAAACAAGCTTTACCTTGGGTTTGAAATTGCTGTCTGATAAAGATTGATTGCTTAATATTGGCATGGCCATAACACAAAAATTTTAAATTAATTAAACCAATAAAGGCGTAAAACGTAATAATTTACCTGAAATTTTACGAAAAATTGTCCTTTTATTGGAAATAAAAAATCTAAAACGTTTACGCTTCACCGATAGGCCCATTATAATTCATCGGAAAATTGAAACCGGAAGCATCGTTGTCTTTGGAAATAGGACCAAAAGCCTCTTCGTATTTCGCAATGTTTTCTTGCAAAGCCATTAATAATCGGTTAGCATGGTCTGGGGTCATCACCACTCTAGATTTCACTTTTGCTTTAGGAATTCCTGGAAGGATGCGGATGAAGTCTAGTACGAATTCGGAAGGAGAGTGGGCGATCAGCGCTAAATTAACATAGGCGCCTTCTGCCATTTCTTCGGGTAATTCGATGTTTAATTGATTTTCTTCTGGGTTATTTGACATGGTTATTGGGGTTAATATGGGCGAAAATGAATTTTTAAAGATACTAGTTTTTTGTGTTTTGCTCGACGGGTCATCTAATTTTATATTTCGTTTGATTTAATTGGCCTGTACATTCAAATAAATTTAATTCAATTCCTTTTTTTAAATCTCTACTTGCGGTCGTTGATGAAATATCTTTGAAAGTATTCATATAAGTTTTTCGTGTGAATTCTTTGACGCCTAGCGAAATAAAGAATTCTAAGCGGTCAGTATCTTTAAATATTCGTTGATTGAAATCTAATAGTTCTCCTAATGATTTGTCGATAATGGCCAACATATATTCAATGAAAATAGTGGATTTCCCTGACTTATCGCTCAAAGCTAATGCTTGGTAATAATCGTTTTGATTTTTACTTATCATTGTTTCAAAAGGAATGTATTCAAAAACGGGATATTGTTTCATTAGAATTAAGGTTTGCCAAAGTCTTCCCATTCTTCCATTCCCATCAAGAAAAGGGTGAATAAATTCCATTTCGTAATGGAAAACGCAACTTTTAATGAGAGCTAATTCTTTTTCATCTTTTAGATAATTAAACAATTCCTTCATTAACTGGGTAACATTATTGGCAGGTGGTGCCAGATGTTCAACTTTATTTTCCTTTACAACACCAACTCCTCTGATTCGGTATTTGCCCGATTCAATGATAAGGCCATTCATCAATTCCCGATGTGCGTTTAAGAAATGTTTTTCAGATTGGTAATTGTAAATACTCAGATTTTCGTAAACCTTTATGGCGTTTATTACCTCCAAAATATCTTTTTGTGGGGCAATGACTCTTTTGTTTTCAATTAGAGCAGTAATCTGTTCTTCATTTAATGTATTTCCTTCAATTGTTAAGGTCGATTGTATTGTTTTGATGCGATTTTGCTTTCTTAATTGCGGACTTTGCTTGCTTAAAAAGTGTGCATTTATCTCCCCTAATTTCTCTGAAATGGAGCTGATCATTTTTAATATTAAGGGAGTTATATCGTATGGAGGGCGCATTGATAGTATCATTTGATATTATCAAAATTACGATTTTTGGGTGAAATGACAAATGTATCACATCCTGAAAAAATTAGACAATAAAATCATCCAATCACAAAAATCTAATAAATCATAGTTCAAGCAATTAGAAGAGAGAAGAATTTAGCATATAGAATTATGCACGCACAAATTAGATTATTCATTTAAATATTATAATTATTTTATTGAATAATATTTGTAAGAATCATTTTAACCCGTATGTTTGCAACAATTCCTTTGACTAACTCTAATAATTTATGTCGCTGAACCTATCCCTAACTACTGATTTCGATTTTAGCTTAAAAGAAATCCAAATTATCGAATTGATTCAAAAAGGTTTTAGTTCAAAAGAAATTGCTAATCAATTGACCCTTTCTGAGTACACAATCAAACGCCACCGACAAAACATAGCTGAAAAAGCAGGCACATCGGGAAAAATGGCTTTCAGAAAATTCATTAAAAATTATCCCCCCATAATGACAAAATAATTATACTATTTATTAATATAATTAAAAATTGTGGTAGTAAATTGGCACTTAAAGTACCACAAAAAATAAATTTCGATCAAAGAACTTTACATCAAGTTTGCAAACCTTGGTGAAACCCGAAAAACCATTAAAGAGTAGGGGAAAATTTATTATAAATATTAATTATGAAAAATGTATTAATAATCTTTATGATACTAAGTGTTTTTTCGTCGTGTAGTGAACATGAAGAAATTTCCGAATCGGATCGATCTCATTTACTTGAAAAATTGGCTAAGGAAAAAGCCGTTTTAAGAGTTAGAAATGCTTTAGAAAATGAAAATAGACTAATGGCAGAAGGTAAGATTGATTTTACAAATTTTGATCATAATTTGGTAAATAAAGAAATAATTAACTGTAAAACATTGGATGAATCTATCGCTTTATACAAAAAAGCTGGAATGGAAAATCCGAAAGAGTATTTACTAGCCATTAATGAATTTCGTGAGAGTTTACATGACTTAAAAACTCAAGTTCCAGAAATTAGACAATTAAAGCCGAACGAGTTTTCTCAATTGATTAGACCTAGTAAAAAAAGTCATGAGCAAGCAGTAGTTTACTTAATGAGAAAAGGTAAAATTTCTGAGAATATTATTCAACATAAGATTAAATCCATTAATCAATTAAAATAAACATTAATATGAACAGATTCAACAAATTTTGGATAGCATCTGTTATCGTTTTTTTTGGAGTATCAATTACATCCATAGCACAAATCAATCTCGAATTCAAAATTGTATCACAGCTTATGAATTTATCGACAATAGAATATTTTATGAAAGAGAACAAGCTCTTTTTTCTGTTTATCAAAATGCAAGTTTCTCTGTTATTAGTTCTTGGCTTGATATTGGCTCTTCTGTGTTTAAAACATGGGGAGGTATTTTGGAATTTACTTACAACGCATTCTCTCTAAATGATCACATGGTAAGCATTGATTTAATCGAAAGATTATATTGGGAAAGGATATATCAAGCATCCCAAGATTTAAACAATTGTATAAATTTCAGTTAATTTTAACTTTTACTTCTGACCTTGATAATGAATACAATAATTCAATTCAATAAATTGCCTTGGTTTTTTCGATATATAATTCCAACCCAAATAGATGTTGATGGAATTAGTTACCCATTAAATCATAAAATTGAAATATTGGGTACACCCAGATTTTATGGTCATCATAGATTAAAATTGATTTTTTTGGGGTTTCTGAAATCAAGAGCAACTATTATTGACGCAAATCAGAAGACTAATTCGTTAATGATTATCTTTCGAAATGAAAATTGGTTTTATTATTTAATTTCATATTCTGCAGTATTATATTTATTTTTCTCTAAGTCAAATTTTGGAGCTGTTTTAGCTATTTTTATTTGTATGTTTGTTCTTTTTATTTTCGTTGAATTATTAATAAATTTTGTGATTCTAATTGAAGTAAACGTAGATTGAATTTAAAGCAATTTTGTGGAATAGCACAATCGGCCCCACAAAAAAAGCCCCTACATTGCTGCAGGGGCTTTTATCTTTAGAAATCGCAAGGATTAATTAGCCACACTTGATTTTCTAGTTACCACCTCTGAATCGTCCATAGAAGCATTTCTTGCCTCTAATTGTTTCAATTCGTCTGCCGGAGTTACCAAAATATCTTTGTATTTACGTAATCCTGTACCTGCTGGAATTAAGTGTCCAACAATAACGTTTTCTTTCAATCCATCCAAGGTATCTACTTTAGCTCTGATTGATGCTTCAGAAAGGACTTTCGTTGTTTCTTGGAAGGATGCTGCAGAGATAAATGATTGAGTACCTAAAGAGGCCTGAGTGATACCTTGCAAGTTAGCAGATGATACTGCAGCTGCGGCATCACGTACTTTCATGATCTTCATATCTCTACGCTTCAATGATGAGTTCTCATCACGTAACGCACGAGCAGAAAGAATCATACCTGCTTTGTATTTCTCTGAATCACCAGCTTCTGTGATAACTTTCTTATCAAGGATCAAATCATTTTCCTCACGGAAAGCAAAACGATCCACATTTTGTCCTTGCAAGAATTGCGTATCACCTGGTTCAAGGATTTCAACTTTTTGCATCATCTGACGAACAATACATTCGATGTGCTTATCATTGATTTTTACACCTTGTAGACGATATACATCCTGGATTTCATTTACCAAATATTCTTGAACAGCTGTTGGTCCTTTGATCGATAAGATATCTGATGGAGTAATCGCTCCGTCTGATAATGGCGTTCCAGCACGTACGAAGTCATTGTTTTGAACCAAGATAAATCTTGTCAATGGCACCAAGTAACGACGCTCAGCTCCTTCTTTTGGAGTCACAATGATCTCACGGTTACCACGTTTGATGATACCGTAAGAAATAACACCATCAATTTCTGATACAACCGCTGGGTTAGAAGGATTACGTGCTTCAAACAACTCGGTTACACGTGGAAGACCTCCCGTAATGTCACGAGTTTTACCCGCAGCACGTGGAATCTTCGCTATAATCTGACCTGCTTTTACTTTGTCACCTTCGCTAATCGCTAAACGAGCTCCTACCGGTACGTTATAAACCAAATCTTCTTTTCCTTTAGCGGTAACTAAAACAGAAGGGTTTTTTGTCTTATCTTTTGATTCAATAATGACTTTCTCACGTAGACCTGTTTGATCATCCGCCTCTTCTTTGTAAGTATTATTTTCTTCGATTGCCTCGAATTCAATTTTTCCTTCCGCTTCCGATAAGATGACCGCATTGTATGGATCCCAAGCACAAATAGTATCTCCTTTTTTGATTTTCTGACCATCCTTCACGCTCAAGAATGAACCGTAAGGGATGTTATTGGTCATGAATACTTGGCCATTCGCTGAATTGATGATCTGAACCTCTCCAGAACGACCCATCACGATTTCTACCGGATTACCTTCTGCATCGGTTGAACTCACCGAACGAACCTCTTCAAACTTCACTATACCATCGAATTTCGATTTTAAGCTGGCATCTAAAGAAACGTTTTGTGCTGTACCCCCAACGTGGAATGTACGTAAAGTCAACTGAGTTCCTGGCTCTCCAATCGATTGAGAAGCAATTACACCCACGGCTTCACCTTGATTTACCATAGCCGCTGTTGCCAAGTTACGTCCGTAACATTTTGCACAAACACCTTCTCTGGTTTCACAAGTTAACACCGAACGAATCTCAACTGATTCAATCGCCGTTTCATCAATTCTATTGGCAATTGCCTCATTGATTTCATCACCTGAAGCAACAATTAGCTCATTGGTAATTGGATCATATACATCATGGATAGAAACACGACCTAAGATACGCTCAGATAATGGTTCAATGATTTCCTCATTGTCTTTCAATGGGAATACGTTGATACCACGCAAAGTACCGCAATCTTCTTCGTTCACAATCACATCTTGTGCCACGTCATGTAAACGACGTGTCAAGTAACCCGCATCGGCTGTTTTCAAGGCAGTATCTGCCAAACCTTTACGCGCACCGTGTGTAGAGATAAAGTACTCTAATACGTCAAGACCTTCTTTAAAGTTAGATAGAATTGGATTTTCAATGATCTCGCCCACCGAACCTTGTAAGTTCTTTTGTGGTTTCGCCATCAAACCTCTCATACCACCCAACTGACGAATTTGCTCACGAGAACCACGGGCTCCAGAGTGCATCATCATGTAGATCGCATTAAAGCCTTGGTTGTCTTCTTCCATTTGCTTCATTAACGTCTCAGTAATCTTCGAGTTAACCTTGGTCCAAATATCAATAACCGCATTGTAACGCTCGTTATCAGTAATTAAACCCATCAAATAGTTGTCCCAAACCGCCTGAACATCTTCTTGTGCTTTGATAACCAAAGAAGCTTTTTCAGCTGGAATTTGAACGTCACCAATACCCATCGATAAACCACCGTGGAAGGCTTGTTGGAATCCTAATTCTTTGATATCATCCAAGAATTGTGCTGTACGAGCCATTCCACAAATTTTGTGAACTTGGGAAATGATCTGCTGCAACTTCTTCTTAGTCAATAATTCATTGATGTAACCTACTTGAACAGGTACACACAAGTTGAACAATACGCGACCTGCAACGGTTTCTACCATTTCATCCACCAATGTTCCATCTTCCTTACGAACTTTCGCTTTCACGAGAATGTTCGCATGTTTCGATAATTTTTTCTCGTTCAAGGCAATAACTACTTCCTCAAATCCGTAAAAACGGTTTCCTTCTCCAGCCACTTTATGAGTGTCTGTTGATTTTCTTCCTTTGGTTACATAATATAAACCCAAAACCATGTCTTGTGAAGGTACCGTAATCGGTGCTCCATTCGCAGGATTAAGAATATTATGAGAAGCCAACATCAATAAAGAGGCTTCCAAAACAGCTTCATGTCCCAAAGGAACGTGAACCGCCATCTGGTCACCGTCAAAATCGGCGTTGAATGCCGTACAAGTTAATGGGTGTAATTGGATCGCTTTTCCTTCAATTAATTTTGGTTGGAAAGCTTGAATACCCAAACGGTGTAGAGTAGGAGCACGGTTTAAAAGAACCGGATGTCCTTTCATCACGTTTTCCAAAATATCCCAAACCACTGGATCCTTGCGATCAACAATTTTCTTCGCAGATTTAACTGTTTTAACAATGCCTCGCTCGATCAACTTACGGATAACAAAGGGCTTGAATAATTCAGCCGCCATGTCTTTCGGAAGACCACA
>JBILRJ010000004.1:0-31565 GCA_044372695.1 Spirosomataceae bacterium | reverse complement strand
TCAATCATGATTTGCTGGGCTTCCTTTAAATAGGCATCCTTAGCATGCTTGTCTTTGACTTGATCTTCTTTTTTCTCTTTTTTCGAATCCGCAGATACAGCAACTTCCTCCGTAGAACTTACCGATAAAGCATCCATCACGGCAAGGGCTTCATCCGGTTTTTTCTTTTGATCGTCCAATTCTTTTTTACGTTTTTCAAATTGCAAAGCAATGGAATTTTGCTCTTTCAACTTTTTCCAACGGTCAAAATCTTCGCGCAATTTAATTAACTCAGGTTTGGTTTTAAGCCTAAATTGAAAAGCAGATTGAAGTTTGTTCAAAGATTCTTGATTGACGTTCTGAACAACCTTGTAATTTGTTGTAGGAATCATGTCCCAAGGTAATGCGCTGGGCTGAGAACTTTCACCAAACTCTTCTGCAGAGAAGGCTGAAGGCAAAGCAAAATCAGGACTTACCCCCTTGTGTTGGGTGGAACTTCCATTGATTCGGTAAAATTTTTCAAGAGTAATTTTCAATTGCCCTACCTCTTCTTTTTCATCGCTCAGGTAGTTAGATAAATCAACCACCGACTGCACGGTTCCTTTTCCATAAGATTGCTCACCAATGATCACTCCTCTTTTATAATCTTGAATGGCTGCCGCAAAAATTTCACTGGCAGAAGCTGAAAAGCGATTGATCATAATCGACATTGGGCCATCATAGGCAATATCCGGATTTCTATCAATTTCCTGTGAAATACGTCCATCAGATTGTTTTCTTTGAACAACAGGACCTTGAGAGATGAACAAACCTGTTAAATCAACCGCTTCAATCAATGATCCACCTCCATTGTTTCGCAAATCTAATACGAGGCCATCAATGCCTTCTTGTTTGAATTCATTTATAAACTTTCTCACATCAGCAGATGTAGAGTTGAAATCTTGTTCTTTTTTTCGAGCACCCTCAAAATCACGGTAAAACATGGGAATGGTAATCAAACCTAATTTGTAAGGTTTTCCATCTCTCATCAAAAGCAACATTTCTTTTTTGGCTTTTTGCTCTTCCATTTTGATTTTTTCACGAACCAATCTTACTTCATTGGTTGGAGAGCCTGTCACACCAGAAGCGGGTAACAATTTCAAACGAACTACGGTGCCTTTTGTGCCTCGAATTAACTTAACCGCATCATCCGTGAACCAACCAATCACATCGACAAATGCGCCATCATCACCCTGAGCAACTCCGACAATCCGATCTTTTGGGTTGATTAATTTACTTTTAAATGCTGGCCCACCTGGAACTAAATCTTGAATGGTCACATAATCACCTTCTAATCTCAATGTTGCACCTATTCCCTCAAAACTTTGAGCCATATCCTTGTTGAATTCCTGAGCAGCTTTAGGAATCATATAAGATGTATGGGGATCGATGCTTTCGGTGTAGGCATTCATAAAAATTTGAAAAACATCTTCCGACTTCGTTTTGGCGATGTATTTCTCGCTTCGCTTGTAACGATCTCTCAATTCTCGTACAGCAGTCGTATCTGCTTTTCCACCAATTTTCCAATCCAACAATTGACGTTTGATGTCTTTTCTCCAATAATCATTCAACTCCGATTTGGAATTTGCCCATGTGGCTTTATCTCGATTAGGAGCATAGGTTTCATCTATGGAAAAGTCTTGTTTTTGATTCAATACCTCGTGGATAAAAGCAAAACGCTCCTTCATTCGAACTTGATATAAGTTGAATATCTTGAACGCAGAGGTCAAATCCCCCAAGTTTAATTGCTCATCAATCGTGAAACGATAATCTTCCAATTCTTTGATATCAGAGGCTAAAAAATACACTTTATTAGGATCTAATTCCTTTAAATAGGCATCGTAAATCTTGGAAGAAAGAGAATCATTAACTGGAATTTTGCGGTAATGATAATTACTTAATATACCGTATACCAAACGCTCTACCTTTTTCTGAGTAGCTGTAGGTTGTAAATCTCCTTCCTGATAAATTGCCGAGGCATTAGAAATATAATCATTTTGTCCTTGTCCATGCAAAAACAAAACAACAACAAGTGATAAAGGAATTAAAATAGGAAGGATCTTTTTCATAACAGCCTCTTTAATTTTAGATTATTTCTCGATTGAAATCAACTCAACATCAAATACCAGCGCAGAGTAAGGTTTAATTTTGTCTCCGGCAGGTCTGGTTCCATAAGCAAGATTGTAGGGAATAAATAATTTCCACTTTGAACCTACAGGCATTAACTGTAATGCTTCAATCCATCCTGGAATAACTCCGTTAACCGGAAAAGTGATCGGCTCACCCCTGTCAACTGAAGAGTCAAACACTTGCCCATCAATCAAAGTTCCGTGATAGTGTGTTTTTACTTTATCAGTGGCTAATGGCTTCTCCCCTTCACCTGCTTTGATAATTTGGTATTGTAATCCACTCGGCAAAGTAACCACTCCTGGTTTAACCTTATTTTCAGCAAGAAACTTTTCTCCTTCAGCCTTATTAGGCAAAAACTGCTTCGATTGTTCCAAGGCTTGCGCTTCTTGATTTTTCATCATGTAAGTTTGAACGATGCTTTGGCACAATTGTTCGTTCATTTTCAAGGTTCCACCCATGGTTGCAGCCTCAAAACCTTTGGCAACCATTTCGGGATTCAAAACAACTTTTTGAGATTTAAAATTTTGTGCAACCAACACACCAACTGCATAAGAAACAGAATCAACAGCTGATGAAAATTCTTTTACAGGAACTTTAGAAAAGGTTAGCGCAACTTTTGGTTTTGTTTTAGGTGCTGTTTTGGTTGTTGTTTTAGGCTTTGTTTGCGCAAAAAGAGAATGGCAAGCAATTCCCAAAATCAAAGTAAAAATTGAAATAAATTTAATTTTCATAAGTGCTGACAATTAATAGTAAGTTAATTTAATAATTCATTCATAAACAAAGTTTCGAAGTTACATAAATAATGGTTCCAATGAGAAATTTAACGTAATTTAACTTGATAAATATTTAGGATAAAAGTGCTTTTCTAAAAAAAGTCTTACAAATGATGTCATTTTTTGCAAAAGTTATGGGAATAATGAAATAACATGACTAATTTTGCACCCGAAATTATCAAGTAATTTATTATATAAATAAAAACAGTAAACACCATTTTTGTATGGCATCAGTAAGACCAGATGAAGTATCAGCCATCCTTAGGGAGCAATTATCACAGGCGAAAACTCAGGCAGAATTAGAAGAAATTGGCACCGTGCTCCAAGTGGGTGACGGTGTGGCTCGTATTTACGGCCTTTCGAACGTCCAAGCGGGTGAGCTCATCGTTTTTGAGAACGGTTTGAAAGCACTAGCATTGAACTTAGAAGAGGACAATGTAGGAGCTGTACTTTTAGGAGAATCCACTCTTGTAAAAGAGGGTGATACAGTTAAAAGAACCAACCTAATTGCTTCGATCAAAGTAGGTGATGGCATTTTAGGACGTGTTGTTAACACCTTAGGAGAGCCTATTGATGGAAATGGACCTATCACAGGAGAATTATATGAAATGCCTTTGGAGCGTAAAGCACCGGGGGTTATTTATCGTGAGCCAGTAACTGAACCTATGCAATCAGGTATTAAGGCCATCGATGCCATGATTCCAGTTGGACGTGGTCAACGTGAATTAGTTATCGGTGATCGTCAAACAGGTAAAACAGCTGTTTGTATCGATACGATCATTAATCAAAAAGAATTTTACGAAAAAGGAGAGCCGGTATTTTGTATTTATGTCGCGATTGGACAAAAAGCATCTACGGTTAAACAAATAGAACAAACGCTTCGTAAAGCGGGTGCCATGGATTATACTGTGGTAGTTTCAGCTTCTGCAGGCGATCCTGCTCCAATGCAATTTTATGCTCCATTTACAGGTGCAGCGATTGGAGAATTTTTCCGTGATACCGGTCGTGCAGCATTGGTTGTTTATGATGATTTATCTAAACAAGCAGTAGCTTACCGTGAAGTTTCCTTGCTACTTCGTCGTCCACCAGGACGTGAAGCATATCCAGGAGACGTATTTTACCTTCACTCCCGTTTATTGGAACGTGCGGCTAAAATCAATAGTTCAGATGAAATCGCTCGTTCCATGAACGATTTGCCAGATTCCATCAAACACATCGTTAAAGGTGGTGGAAGTTTAACCGCTTTACCAATCATTGAAACTCAAGCTGGTGACGTTTCTGCCTACATTCCTACCAACGTAATTTCTATTACAGATGGTCAGATTTTCTTGGAAACTAATTTATTTAATGCAGGTATTCGTCCGGCAATCAACGTAGGTATTTCGGTATCACGTGTTGGAGGAAATGCACAAATTAAATCCATGAAAAAAGTAGCAGGTACATTGAAGTTGGATCAAGCACAATTCCGTGAGTTAGAAGCTTTCGCGAAGTTTGGTTCTGATTTAGATGCATCCACTAAATTAACCATTGAGCGTGGTCGTCGTAACTTAGAAATGTTGAAGCAGCCACAATTTGCTCCACAAAGAGTTGAAGATCAAGTGGCAATGATTTATCTAGCTACAACTGGTTCATTGGATAAAATCCCTGTGAATAAAGTGCGTGAGTTTGAACAAGATTTCATCAATGTGTTGAGAGCAACTGAAAAAGACACATTGGACGCATTAGCGAAAGGTAAATTTGATGATACCTTAACCGCAACATTGAAAAAAGTAGGTAAAGAAGTTTCGGCTAAATACGAAGTTTAAATTTAATTTTTATGGCTTCCTTAAAAGAAGTAAGAAATAGAATCGTTTCAGTTAATTCAACTCAACAAATCACCAAAGCCATGAAAATGGTTTCGGCTGCTAAGTTGAGAAGAGCAACAGATGCCATCGTGCAAATGCGTCCATATGCCAAGAAATTGGCAGAGATGATCGCAACTGTGTCATCTAGAACTGAATCTGCAAATGAAAATCCTTTTGCAGAAGTACGAGAAATCAAAAAAGCTTTGATCATATTGGTAACTTCGGATCGAGGTTTGTGCGGAGCTTTCAATGCCAATGTTGGCAAAGTCGCAATTGGTCTTATTCAAGAAAAATATGCTGATTTACACCAAAATGGGCAAGTTGAAATATTGACATTGGGTAAAAAAGGTGCCGAATATATGTCGAGAAGAGGATACAAACTCAACTCAACACACACCGAAATTTACTCCAAATTGAACTTCAGCAATGTAAAGACCATCGGTGAAGAGGTATTAGCAGCTTTTGAGAAAAAGGAGTATGATGTGGTAGAAATCATTTTCAATGAATTCAAAAATGTCGCTACCCAAATTATTCGTACAGAACAGTTATTGCCGTTAATTGAAAAAGAAGACAATCAACAGTTAGCATCCACGGTCGATTATATTTTCGAACCGAACGAAGAAGAAGTGATCAATGAATTGATTCCAAAGTCGATCAAATTATCCATTTTTAGAGCATTATTGGAATCCAATGCTTCTGAACATGGTGCGCGTATGACAGCTATGGAAAAAGCGACTGAAAATGCGGGTGAATTGATTAAAGCATTAAAACTTGAATACAACCGCTCTCGTCAAGCAGCAATTACCAAAGAGATTTTGGAGATTGTAGGTGGGGCTGAAGCATTATCTAACTAACAACATGAAAAAAGCACTTTTAGTAATTTCCTTATTAGGATTGGGATTGACAGGGTTCTCGCAAGGTATCAAAACACCTGCACCAAGCCCTAGCCAAACGATTAAACAAGATTTTTCTCTTTCTTCCATCGAAGTGAATTATTCTCGTCCGACGGTAAAAGGCCGTAAAATTTTTGGTGACATCGTTCCATTTGGTAAAATGTGGAGAACAGGAGCTAATAGTCCAACAAAAATCACTTTTGGGGAAGATGTTAAAATTGCTGGTAAAGATTTAAAAGCAGGATCCTACCAATTAATCACGATTCCAGGTCAAAACTCTTGGGAAATTATATTCAATACAGGAACCAATGGTGTTTTCAATTATAAGCCAGAAGAAAATGTATTAAAAGTGAATGTACCTAGCTCTTCTGTTGCACAATCTGTGGAAAGTTTTTCCATTCAATTGGCAAACGTTTCATCCAATAAATTAGACATTCAAATTTCTTGGGAAAAAACGCAAGTAAACATTCCCGTAGAAACGGAAATTGATGCAAAAATTTTGGCAAACATTCAAAAAGTCATGTCCCAAGATGCGAAACCTTATTTTGAAGCAGCTAGTTTCTATTTCGAAAAAGGAATGCAATTGGAAAAAGCCTTGGAATGGGTGAATAAAGCAAATGAAAATAACCCAACAGCTTATTGGCAGTTTCATTTAAAAGCAAAAATACAAGCTAAATTAGGCGACAAAGTTGGCGCAAAAACAACAGCTTTGAAATCCATCGAGCTAGCAAAAGCTGGCAAAAATGATGATTACGTTGCTTTGAATGAAAAATTAATTCAGAGTTTATAATATTTTGAACTCTTTTACCGAAAAAAGCCTTTCTAACCAGGAAGGCTTTTTTTAGCTACCATAAAAACCCAAAAGACGTGTATAGTACCGACGAAGAAAAAGAAACCGCTGTATTGGTTGCCGTGAGCACCCAAAAACAAGATGCTGAAAAAACGAAAGAATATTTGGCTGAGTTGGCATTCTTGGCCTCGACCTCAGGTGTTGTCACGTTAAAAAGCTTTACCCAAAATCTCGCTAAACCCGATAACCGTACCTATGTAGGTAAAGGAAAATTAGACGAAATCATCAGCTACGTCATTGAAAAGGATGTAGATATGCTAATTTTTGATGATGATTTAAGCCCATCACAAGTTAGAAACATTGAATATTCGATTCAACTATTAGGGAAAGAAATGAAAGTATTGGATCGAAGTTTATTGATTTTAAATATTTTTGCGCAAAGAGCACAAACTGTTCAAGCAAGAACTCAAGTTGAATTAGCTCAATACCAGTACATGCTTCCTCGACTTACCCGAATGTGGTCTCACCTTTCCAAGCAAAGAGGTGGAGTGGGCATGCGTGGACCTGGGGAAAAAGAATTGGAAACTGACCGTCGTATTGCCAATGATCGAATTTCTTTACTGAAGGAAAAATTATTAGCCATTGATCGACAATCTTACACACAAAGAAAAAATCGGGATCGTATGGTTCGTGTTTCATTGGTAGGCTATACCAATGTTGGGAAGTCAACCTTGATGCAAAAGCTCTCCAAATCAGATGTTTTTGCCGAGAATAAATTATTTGCGACAGTCGACTCTACCGTAAGAAAAATTGTGTGGGATAGCATTCCCTTTTTATTGACAGATACTGTTGGATTCATCCGAAAACTACCTACCCTATTGATTGAATCATTTAAATCAACGTTGGATGAAGTTAGAGAAGCGGACGTATTATTGCACATTGTTGACATTTCTCATCCCAATTTTGAAGAACAAATTGAGGTGGTAAATGGCATTTTAAATGAGATGGGAATTGGGGATAAACCCACGATCTTAGTATTCAATAAAATCGATTTATATAAGGTTGAAGATGTTTTCTTTGAAGGCAGCTTCGTTAATGAAAATGGCGAAGTTCAAAAAAGCAAAATGGAAAGAGTAACTGAATTCTTAAAAAATACACATTGGCAAAGCAATCAACCACAAACGGTATTTATTTCAGCTGAACAGAAAAGTAATTTAGCTGAATTAAGAGAGGTCATTATGAAATTAATCAAAGACAAACATTATCAAATCTTTCCTAATTGGATGAGCGACAATCATTTATTAGGACATAGTGATGGAGTTGTACCTGAATAAAGAGATTTAATACGCTCTTATTCGAATATTCATGTAAAAGGTTTTAATTTGTGTTTTAAAATCTATTTATATGAAAAACAAATTACTCCTTGGATTTTGCCTATTCGTCACACTTTCTCACAATTTGGTTTTTGGACAACAAAATCTTGTTGCACAATTGAACAAAAGTAGAGTGACTTTACCGAACGGTTGGAAACTTTCCCCCTACGGGACTTCTTTACCTTTGGGAGATTTACCCTTAAATATTGTCTCCACTCCCGATCAAAAATATTTATTGGCGACCAATAATGGACAAAGCGTTCAAAGCTTGCAATTGATCGATTTAAAGACACAACAAGTTTTAGACAGTAAGGAACTTCCAAAATCTTGGTATGGATTAAAAACCGCAGCCGATAACAAAACGGTTTTTGTTTCGGGAGGAAATGATAATCGAATTATTCTATTTGAAATCCAGCAAGGAAAATTGATTGAAAAGGATCAGATTCTTTTGAGCACTGACAAAAAAATAGAAATTTCTCCTGCAGGAATTGAATATGATGATAAAAACGCTTTACTGTACGTGGTCACCAAAGACAATAACAGTCTATACATCATTGACACAAAAACGAAAACCGTCAAATCTACTCACCCATTACCTGCAGAAGGTTTTACTTGTCTTTTCAATAAAACAAAAGAAATTTTATACATATCCGTTTGGGGGGCACGTCAGGTATTGCCATTTGATACACATAAAAAAATATTTTTAAACTCTATTCAAGTTGGAGATCATCCCAACGAAATGGTGTTGACAAAAAATGGTAACCATCTGTTTGTGGCAAATGCGAATGACAATTCCGTTTCCGTCATAAATACCGCACAAGGCAAAGAAATAGAAGTTCTAAATGCAGCATTGTTCCCTAATTCCTTGGAAGGAAGTTCAACAAATGGTTTAGCTTTATCAGAGGATGATGAAAAATTATACGTGGCTAATGCAGACAACAATTGTTTGGCCGTATTTGAAGTTGAAAATCCTGGCCAATCCAAAAGCTTGGGGTTCATCCCTGTCGGCTGGTATCCTACCTCCATTAAGGTCATTAAGGGTAAAGTATATGTAGCCAATGGAAAAGGATTTTCGTCTTTTGCAAATCCAGACGGTCCGAATCCCATCAACAAAAAGCAAGTTGTTACCTATCAAAAATCAGATAACAATAAAAAAGTAAGAACCGGCTATATCGGTGGACTGATGAAAGGTACTTTGTCTATTTTGAATGAACCTAATGCAAAAACATTGGCGACTCTTTCAGAAGCAGTATATCTAAACACGCCTTACAACAAAGAAATTGAAACTCAGGCCAAAGGAGAAGCAGGAAATCCGATACCTAGGAATGCACAAGAAAAGTCGCCAATTAAATACGTCTTTTATATTTTAAAAGAAAACAGAACCTATGATCAAGTATTATCTGATGTAAAAGGTGGAAATGGAGATACAACCCTTTTATTGTTTGGAGAAAAATACACCCCGAACCAACACAAACTTGTAAAAGATTTTGTGCTTTTGGACAATTTCTATGTGGATGGAGAGGTAAGCTCAGATGGACATAATTGGTCAACTTCGGCTCACGCCAACGATTATTTGGAAAAGACCTGGCCAACATCCTACGGTGGACGCGGAGGGCATTACGATGGCGAGGGTAATCGATTAATTGCCAATCCAAAGAATGGATTCATTTGGGATTACTGTAAAAGGGCTGGTGTATCTTATAGAACTTATGGGGAATTTGCGGATGATTTTAAACCCAATATACCTGCCATCGCAGACCATTTTTGCCCCAATTTTGAATCTTTCAATCAAGATGTGATGGACACCACACGTTTTCACCAATGGCGCAAAGATTTTGACGTCTTGTTAAGTCAAAACAAAGTTCCTCAATTCAATTCGCTTCGCTTTCCAAATGACCATACAGAAGGTCAAAAATTAGGCAAAAAAACACCTTTTGCTTATGTAGCAGACAATGATTATGCCGTTGGTTTATTCGTTGAGTATTTATCAAAATCTCCAATTTGGAAAGAAACTGCCATATTTATTGTAGAAGATGATGCCCAAAATGGTCCGGATCACGTAGACGCACATAGAACAACAGCCTACTTAGCTGGTGGATTTGTTAAAAGAGGATTTGTCGATCATACCCCCTACTCCACTTCTTCCATGCTTCGCACCATGGAATTAATTTTAGGATTACCGCCTATGAGTCAATACGATGCCGCGGCAACACCGATGTATAAATGCTTTTCCAAAGAGGCTAATTTAACGCCATTTAATCATGAAAAACCGAGAACAAATTTGTTTGAATTGACCACAAAAGAATCTCTGAGTACATTGAAAAGTGCGAAATTCGACTTTAGTAAAGAAGATTCAGTACCGGATTTGGAATTAAGTGAGGTTGTTTGGAAGGCCGTAAAAGGCGAAAACTCCATTATGCCGGCCCCAAGGAGAGCAGCCATTTTTAACGCAACAGAAACAGAAGAAGAAGATTAATCATGAGTTTATCAGTCATTGGAATTTTAAGTATCCAGTTAATGTTCGGAAGTTCGGATACATTAACAAACGTAGTGGTAAGTGCGAGCCGACAAGAGAATTTGGTTAAACAAATTCCAGCGGCTGTTACACAACAAAAAATTGAAAAAAACTCACTGAATACGCCTGAAGCCTTAGCGAATCTTCCTGGAGTATTCATACAAAGGACCAATCAAGGCGGAGGCTCTGCATTTGTGCGGGGGCTTACAGGTAATCAAACTTTATTGGTTTTAGATGGAATTAGATTCAATAATTCCACTTTCCGTTATGGGCCTAATCAATACCTAAATACGATTGATCCATTCAATTTGGATAAAGTAGAGGTATTAAGAGGAACAGGATCGGTCCAATATGGTTCAGATGCCTTAACAGGTGCGGTACAATTGTTCTCCCATCAAACGGAATTTTCAAATAGACCACAATTATCAGGCCAACATTCCCTTAGATGGGCAAGCCAAGGAATGGAAAAAAGTTCCTTGAATCGCATCAATTACCAATCAAGTAATGTAAGCGCCTATTTTTCTGCAGGGCTCAAAAATTTTGGTGACATAAGTCGGGGAGGAAATAATGCGCTACAAAATCCAACTGGTTACGATGAATCAAACCTACTCGGCAAGGTGGCATATAAATTATCGTCAAAATGGCAGTTGGAGGCATTGTGGCAGCAAAACCAGCAAAAAAATGTACCTGTTTATCATAAAGTAAAATTGGAAAATTTCGCAATCAACGAAATGAGTTTGCAAAAATACGAAAGAGCCTATGCCAAATTAAATGGTACATTGAATCATCCAGTTTGGCAATCATTGGAGATGATTGCCTCTGTTCAAAACAGTTTAGAAAATCGGAAATTACAAAAAAATGGAAGTTCAACGACCCGATTAGAAAGTGACCATATTCAAACATTGGGATTAAGCACCCAAATAAAAAGCCAATTTCTGAATAATTATTCCGCCATCAGTGGAATAGAAATGTATTCTGACTTAATCCATAGTTCTCGAAAAGATGTGAATCAGAATTCTACTAAAAATACAAGGGGATTATACCCAGATCAATCAAGATACACGAGCTTATCCATTTTCTCTTTGCATCAGTGGCAAGTTCAAAATTGGTCCATCAACGCCGGATTGAGGTATCAACAATCCATCGCAAATTTACTCGATTCCACGGTAGGTAATGCGAAAGTTTCTTTGGGTGCTCTGGTGTATGATGTAGGTATTAATTATGAAGTAAATAAGTCCAATAATCTATTCTTTAATTACTCGACAGGTTTTAGGGCTCCCAATATGGATGATTTAGGTAGTTTAGGAATTGTCGATTTCCGCTACGAATTCCCCGCTTATCAGCTTAAACCCGAATATTCTTTCAACAAAACATTGGGCTGGAGGAAATCAACAAACAAATGGACTGGTGAGTGGGTGATTTTCCACAGCCAATTAGAGAACATCATTAACAGAATCAAAACCACAGAAGTTATTCAATCTTATACCGTTTACAGAAAAGAAAACATTGACAAAGCTTATTTGTATGGATTTGAAGTAAACCAATCTGTTTTACTTTTTCCGCAATTTATTTTAAAAGCTCAAGTTAGCTATACCTACGGGCAAAATGTGAGTCAAAATGAAGCCATGCGACGCATCCCTCCATTGCATGGAAATGTACAAACAGAATATACTTCCCAAAATTGGAGTTGGTCTCTCAACTGGATATTCGCCGATCGTCAAGACCGATTGAGTGCGGGAGATAAATCGGATAACCGCATGAACCCAAATGGAACAGCTGGCTGGGGTATCGTTAATGCACAAGTCAAATATAGATTTAATCCCCACTTACAATTAAGTATGCAGGGATTAAATCTGAACAATGTTCCGTATCGAATGCATGGATCAGGAATTGACGGGATTGGAAGGAGTTTGTTTGTCCAATTAAATTTCCAATGGTGATCTAGTGATTTTTTCGTTGGTCCTCTACATCGTCCATTTCAATCGTTTTTTTGATTTTCCTCCAATCAATTTTGCGATTGTATTTGATCATCGTTTTATCTGCATCAAAAATTCTTTTGTCTGGAAAAACAAATTCGTAAGGTTTATAATCGGGCTGATCTGTAAAAAAATCATCTAATATCGTAGCAGTTTGATCATAATGATTTACAGCAGGAACATCCAAAAGCGTGTAAATAACACGAAGAATAGAGCCGAAATTCGCATGTCTTTTGGATACATAATTTTTCTTTACATGGGGACCAGCCATCATCAAAACACTTCGATGGGCATCAATATGATCAATTCCTCCTTGAGGATCATCTTCGGTAATGACCACCAACATATTTTTCCAATAAGGAGTATGAGACAAAAATTCCATGATTCTTCCCAATGCTAAATCATTATCTTCCATATAAGATGGCCGATATGGAAAACCAGCTGCAGAATCCACATCTGCACCGTGGTCATTGGGCAATTGAATGGTGATTAAGGAGGGTAATTGTTTTTTGCCTGTCAACCACATTTTGGTAAATTCTTCAGTAAATTGTTCTACTCGAAACTGGTCAGGTATACTCATATTGAAACCCGCATAATTATGACTGGTGTTCTTGTACAAGGCTTTTTGCATGGGAACCATCACAATATGACCAGCTCCTGTTAAGGTGTCATACCAATCTTCCCGAACGTGACCCGTTTCATTAGCTTCTCCGAAATTGTAAAAGGATATGTTTTTTCGTTCCAAAGCTTCCCAAATACCCCCAATCTCTGCATAATCCTCTGGATCCATACTTCCGGTACTTTTCGGCAAACGACGGCCTGGAGCCGGAGATAATGCCTTAGATGTTTTGGAGACACTGGAATTGGCTTCCACCCATTCATTTGGAATGACACCCATCATCCAATGATGGCCATGAATGGATGCATCACTGTCGCAATAAAAATTATCACTCATGGAAAACTGTGAAGCTATTCGATGATGATTGGGAGAAATATTCGCATTTTTAAATACGACATTTTTATCCATAACAGTTTGGTTTAATCCAAATTTAGCAATACTTGAATCTCCTACCGCTCCTTTAAATTGACCAAAAATTTCATCAAAAGTCCTATTTTCTTTGGTGATGTAAACAATGTGTTTGATGGGAGAATTGGCATTCGAATTCAAGGAAAACACTTTATTTCCACGTCCATTGGCTGTTTTTTGCACAAAAGTATTCGATTCGACTTGTTTGGTATATTCCTGCAATTTAGTCAAATTTGGTTGATCAATGATCTGAAAAGTCCCCAATTGAACATCTCCAATGTACGTTCCCTGGGCTGGAGCTTTGTAGCCTTTCCCACCATTGGGACCCGCACCAAAACCCCGACAAGACGTTACATAAATGGATTTTTCATCATCGGACAAACGCACCCTAGTTGGCCCCCAGCCTGTAGGAATAAACCCTTTATTTTTTTTCGACTCGACATCGATTATGGCCACTGCATTAAAACCTAAAAGCGTCACATACAATGTCTTCTCGTCTTTGCTAAGTGTCAATCCAAATGGCAAATAACCTCTTCTTTTATCCAATAATGGAGAAAATTGAATGGGTATGTGAGTTTTTATTTTCCGTGTTTTGTAATCGATGACCGTGATGTTATCATTTGTCGCATTACTAACAAAAATGTACTTGGAACTAACTGCAATGGAATTCGGACTTGAGCCCCCCACTACTTCCATTTCCTCAACCATCTCCCCTATTTGAAAACCAGGTTTGTATTTTTTAACAATCTTATTTGTCATCAAATCGATTTGGAACACACTCATAGCCTCATCCGAACGTGGATCTCCTACTCCAGGAATTTTCTTTCCTTCAATTACTGTACCTTCTATCGACTCTTTTGTATCATTACCATAAGGATGATAAGGAATGTGTTGAGAGCCAATGTTTTTTTCATTGGTTCCTTCCACAATTGGATAGGCATACATTCCAACGTTTGCTACAAAGGCAAATTTATGATCAGGGCTCAGACTGATACCAAATGGTATTCGACCCGTTGGTGTATGGGAAATTACTTTCCCCGTAACTAAATCCAAGCGAACCAAACGATAATTTCCTTGATCTAGCACCAATAATTGATTTTTTTCGGAAAGTAAAACCAAATCAGTCGTAAAACTTTCATCAAAGGATTTATTTCCGACTTTCCCGTTAATAGATAAAGTTCTCAGGACTTTCCCATCTAAAATATCTACTTCCAAAACCGTACCGAAATCACCTCCACTTAAATAAATTTTCTTACTATCCGCAGAAAAAACCACCCCGATAAAGGTGCTTTTTCCATAAGGAGAAAGCTTATCCGGAGTTCCAAATGCAGGAAAGCGTTTGGCAATTTGATTACTTAAATCGACACGGGTAAATGCGGCATTGTGTAAACTTACCCCCCATTTGCCGTCTGGACTGATGGCGAGTCCAAATGCATCAGAATTAATTCGCAAGGTTTTTCCAGCAGGTGTCACATAACGGCCACTGGGTAAAACAGAATAGTTTGCTGTGTCAATGTGGGCGTATTCTTGCAAACCAGGGACTTCTAAGATCTGTTGTCCTAAAACAGGAAACAAAGAACTACTAAAGATTAGGAGGTAAAAAAGTTTTTTCATAAAAGTATTTTTTGAAAGATAAAACATTAAATATCAAAGCTTATTAAAATTGGATTAAATGCTAATGATTAAATTGATAAATCCGCAAAGCCATATACGGTCTATTTTTCAGGTGAATGAATTGATTTCTTAAATCATGTACCCGATAATCTTGCACATTTCCTGTTTCAAAAGTTAGCGGTAGTTCCTCAATCGTCATGTTCCAAGTATCAATCAATTGGACGCGAAACTTAATTCCCGCAGGTAATTTACCAAATGCGCCATTACTATTAGGTAAATTAAAGGTCCAATCCTGTATTTTTTGCTCACCGAAATAAATCAAATAATCCCAATTCCCAGAAATAGCAGTGAGATAATCTCGTGAGACATCGGCCATGGATATTGGACCGGGCAAAGATTCAATTATTTTCCGAAGAAATTTGACTCTTTTCCAACTCTCCCCTTTGAAATGACCACCTTTTGCCCAGAAAATGGTATCGGTGGCGTCCTTAAACATATATGATTCTCCATGCGTCACATAAGTTCCTCCAACAACTCCATTCCAAATCAATTCCGTCATTTTTTCTGGACTGTACCTCCCCCACCTTGAACGTAGATTTCCTTCATATCCCACTTCATCCAATACAATCGGCTTTTGATAAATATTACGCAGCAAAGCGGCAGATGTTGGACTTTGGACGGGAGCCTCATCTTGAATACTGGCATGACTTATATTCGCATCCCAATAAGGAAAATACATCGCTGTAGATCCATGAATGGAGCACAAATGACGATTAACGTCTAATTTAACGAGGAGTTGGATCAAATTTTGCCAATCCATCAACGATTTAGATTTCACATAATCCCATTCATTGGCCAAGGACCACCAAATATTTTTAAAAGAGGATAAACGAGCTGAGATATAACGAATGTACTTCTCATTTGCTTCCTTGGGCATTTCATCAAAACCCCAGCGTCCTTTGTCGTAGGGATGAAATAATATCAAATCAGCTTGAATACCCAATTGATCCAATTCGTCTATTCTTTTTTCTAAATGAGAAAAAAACAGAGGATTAAATCGATCAAAATCCCAAATTATTTTTCCACGAATACGGCCTTTAATCAGGTAAGGAAATAAGGTAGGTTCCTCTTTCACCAGTTCATAATTCTTGGGAAACACACACATCCGTACTTTATTAAATCCCCCAATTTCAAAGGAATTTAGCGACATTTCTTGAAGTTCATTTCCCATGTGCGTCCAAGCATAAGCAGTGGTTCCAAATGGAAAATAGGGCGTTCCATCCGAATAATTGAAATGCACCTTTTTATGAACGCTTACCATGCCATGATTTCCCTGAGCAGCGGTTATGCAAGTAAATTTACCTTTCAAACCAGACAATGACTTGACATTACTTTTTGTCTCATATGTCCAAGAACCCGTTAAATCTGGCATAAAACGAATTTTAAAGACCCCATGTCCATCGTAGAACCCTTGAACGGTTTTCTTAAAACCCTTGTGTTGAAAAGTTGCAGATAATTGAATATCAAACGGATTCGAAAGAGAAGAATGAGTTAATTTTACTTCAAAACGTTTCCACTGTTCTATTCGAACTTGACCAAAAACTAAGGTTGTCAAGCATAATCCTAGAAGGATTAAAACGAGTTTTATTTTCATAGGTTGAGGAAATAACCCATAAATTACGAGACAAAAACCACAATATGCTAATTTAATTTAAAAGGATGGCGTTCCTTCCAATCCACTTTGGGTTCAAGCAAATGATAAAATTTGGCCAAAAATCGATTAATCCATGTATTTTGGTGCATCATGTAACTATCAAACCAAACTGGTTTTGCGCCAATCGAACTTTTTATTTCCATGGCAGTCCGACCATAGTTGATGGTTTGGCAACCTTTCAGTATCCCAAATTCCAACATATCATATAGCATATTAAGGTACAACATGCCGTCTTTTTGTACTTGTTCCTCGTAACCTAAAAAATACGTCTCAACAATTGGATGATTTAATATAATGGAATTAAAGCCCACTAGCTCATCTTCTAGAAAATACGCACAAACATGAAAATGATTTCCCAGTTGTATTTTCAATTCGATAAAATGTTTACTAGGAAGGAAAAAAGTATTAAATGGAGCATGATTAGCTACATTCAAATACAATTCATGCATTTTCTCTTCATATTTTCTTAAATCATCTAAATCAAATATTTTCTTTGTAAATACTTCCCCTTTCTTTCTGCTTCGTTTGAATTGATCCCGGTATTTTTTGAACAAATTTTGTGTGTAATCTTCCAAAGATTTCCAATTAGGAGAAATTTGCAACATCATACCAGGTTGAGCTTTAAAATTTAATTTTGGGGAAATGTGGGTAGTATTGAAATACTCCAAAAAAGAGGTACCTATGTCCTTCCAAATTGTTAAATGAATTTGTTTTCCCCATTTAGACTGAATCAAATTTTCTAAAATCAATAAAGCAGAGGAATGATCAATCTGATCTCTTAGATAAATCGGATGTGATCCTGTCATCAAATTATTTCCCACAATAAAAAGTTGGCCTGAAAAATTTTTGAAGAGAAATTTGCGAAGTATTTTCTTAAAAAAGGAATCCCTTTGTCCGAAATGAGCAACTTGACGTAAGTCAATCTTTTGAGCCAAAGCAATTCCTTCCAATTCATCATTCACATAAAAACCAATAAAATAATTGGTGAAGTTCGCCGGTGAAGCATTTTCCAAGAAACGGAGATAAGAAACACTCAAAAAAAGGTTCGATTTCGCCAATGAATTCCACTGAGCAGGTATCTGATCTGTGGATTGAAAAATTTGGCAACTTGTTATTTGAATCATTTGCTCATATACATCGTATTTGCTGTTTGACAACATATAAATTTATAACTTAAATTTTCTTAATATTGTTCCAAATAAAAAGGCATATTTTATATAAAATCCTTTAAACCTATTTAAATGAATCAATCTACTTACCCGGGCAAATTTCATTTAATGATACTTTTCATTTTTTTGGGATTTCAATCTTTGGGACAAAAAAATGGTAAGCCCAACATTTTGTACATACTTGTAGATCAATGGCGAGCTCAATCGATTGGATACGCGGGAGATAAAAATGTAATGACACCCCATTTAGATCAGCTAGCAAAATCCAGCATTAATTTAACACATGCCGTGTCCGGAATGCCTGTCTGCTCCCCTCATCGGGCATCTTTTCTAACAGGCCAATATCCCTTAACACATGGGGTTTTTATGAATGATGTATTATTAGATAGCAATCGATTAACCATTGGGAAGATATTCAAAGAAAATGGTTATCAAACGGGTTATATAGGAAAATGGCATATGGATGGACATGGGCGAAGCTCATACATCCCTGCAAGTCGCCAACAAGGATTCAATTACTGGAAAGCCTTGGAATGCACCCATGATTATCAGCATTCGGCTTATTACGAGGGAGATACCAAAGAGAAAAAGTTTTGGAAAACCTATGATGCTATAGCTCAAACAGAAGATGTATGTGATTACATAAAAAAGCAAAGCAAAAAAGATGACCCTTTCTTTTTAGTATTATCCATCGGCTCTCCGCATGACCCCTACCAAACAGCCCCTGAAAAATACCGAAAAATGTATGAAGATAAATCCTTTGTCATTCGAGAAAATGTACCCAAAGAAAAAAGATTGAAGGTTCAAAATGATTTAAAAGGGTATTATGCACACATGACAGCCATAGACGATTGCATAGGACAACTAAGAAAAACATTAAAAGATCAAGGATTGGATAAAAATACAATTCTGGTCTTTACCTCAGATCACGGTGATTTAATGGGTTCTCATGGCGCTTGGAATAAACAGCAGCCTTATGATGAAAGCATCCGTGTCCCATTTTTGATTCATTATCCCAAAGCTTTGGGCATTCAAGGTAGAACATCAAAAGTACTTTTTAATTCACCGGATATTATGCCAACCATGTTGGGACTTTCCGGCTTTAAAGTGCCAAATTCGGTTGAAGGGAAGGATTTTTCATCGATCTTGCTGGGCAAGAAAAAGAATGATGTTCAACATACCCTGATATCTTGTGTACAACCCTTTGGACAATGGAGCAGGGCAAATGGAGGGAAGGAATATCGGGGCTTGATGACAGAAAAATACACGTATGTACGTGATTTACAAGGACCATGGTTGTTGTTCGATCGCACCAAAGACCCCTTTCAGCTCAATAATTTAATTGGGGAACCAGGGTTTATTGATTTGCAAAATAAGTTGGATCGTGATTTGAAGAATGAATTAAAAAAGCGAAATGATGAATTTTTACCTGGTTTGGATTATGTAAAAAAATGGAAGTATGTGATTGATGCTACAGAAACAGTTCCCTATGTAAAAATGAATTACCAAGGTCTACCCATCAACGAGTCTTCCTCTGGTTATCCTATAAATTTAAAATAAGTTCAAATGAATAATCTATCAAAAAGTGGGTCATTAAGACAAATTTTAAAACCTTTTTTTACAACTATTCTATTGTTCCTTTCCACTGGATCATTTATTTCCATCAGTTTAGCTCAATCGAAACTGGCAAAACCGAACATTATTTTCATTCTAACAGACGACCAACGTGCGGATGCACTTGGATATGCAGGAAATAAAATCATAAAAACGCCTGAAATGGATAAATTGGCACGTCAAGGAATCTATTTCAAAAATGCGTTCGCAACTACGCCCATATGTGCAGCTAGTCGGGCAAGTATCTTAACTGGTTTATATGAAAGAACGCATTTGTACACTTTCCAACAAGGTAACCTAAAGCAAGGGTATGCAGATAATTCTTATCCCATTTTATTAAAAAAGGCAGGTTATTACACCGGTTTTTATGGAAAGTTTGGGGTCGAGTACCCCCATTTTCAAACCATGTTTGACCAAGGGGAAAACTATGATCGAAACACAAAATTCAAAGATCATCGAGGCTATTTTTTTAAAACCCTAGGCAAAGATACAGTGCACTTAACGCGCTATACAGCACAAAAAGCCATGGATTTCATTGCCAATGCACCTGCTGATAAGCCCTTTTGTTTGTCATTGAGTTTTAGTGCACCCCATGCACATGACCCAGCGGTGGATCAATATTTTTGGCAACCAGAAGTAGATAATCTATATAAGGATGTCGTAATTCCACCTCCATTAATGGCAAGCGATGCTGATTTTATGGCTCAACCAGCTTATGTCCGAAATGGCGAAAATCATACAAGGTGGTTATGGCGTTTTGATACCCCAGAAAAATACCAAAAAAGTGTCAAAGGTTATTATCGCATGATCTCTGGAATCGATTTAGAGATTGGAAAAATTCGAAAATTACTAAGCGACAAGGGATTAGATAAAAATACCATCATCATTTTTTTAGGAGACAACGGCTACTTTTTGGGAGAACGCCAATTAGCCGACAAATGGCTGATGTATGATCGCTCATTGAGGGTACCCATGATCATTTACGATCCTCGAAAGGCCCAACACCAAGAGATAGAGGATGTTGTTTTAAACATCGACATAGCACCAACCATTTTTGGATTTGCTGGATTAACTCAGCCCAAATCTTGGCAAGGATTGAATTTAGCTGGTTACACAAAAACCAACTTCCCAGCTCAAGCAAGAGAAGATTTTTTGTGCGAGCATCTATGGAAAGTAGATATCATCCCTTCCAGTGAAGGTTTAAGGACGAAAAAATGGAAATATTTCCGTTACCGAGATGATTTAAAACATGAAGAACTGTATGATCTTTCCAAAGATCCATTGGAGAAAAATAACTTAGCATTATTACCCGAACACCAACAAGTATTGCAAGAAATGCGAAAAAAAATGGAGAATAGAATCAGCATCTTGGAAAACGATCGCCTTTGAAAATTTTAGTTTTTAGTACTAGTATAAAAATTTAATCAATATTTAATTCAATGTTCACAGGTACCAAGTGAATGTTAATTATTTTTAATTCATCTAATTTAAATTTGAACCTTTAAAACAATGAAACGAATATTAATCATTTTCTTTTTGCTTGGAAACATTCTTAGCTTAAGTGCCCAAAAAATGGCTCCAACAGTGAGTTTACCCAATGGTTGGAAATTGAGTCCGGCAGGCAAATCTTTTGCTTTAGGAGATTTACCCTTGAATATCTCTGTGAGTACTTCTAAAAAAATGCTGGCCGTCACCAACAATGGCGTAAGTGCCCATAGCATTATGTTGATTGATGTAAAATCAGAGCGTGTTATAGATTCTGTCATTATCCCAAAAGCTTGGTACGGGCTTGCCTTTAGCCCTGATGATCGATATTTGTATGCTGCTGGTGGTCACGATAATAAAATCATTCGTTACGAAATCAATCAATCTAAATTGATCAAGAAAGATGAAATTATATTAGGTCCTGTTTGGCCTAACCGAATTGCCCCGTCTGGAATTACCTTTGATAACAAAAGACAAAAATTGTATGTGGTTACACGCGACAATCGTAGTTTGTACATCATCGATGCAAAAACTCAAAAAATCGAACAAAAATTAGGACTGGACGGAGAAGCATACATGAGCATAATGAGTGCCAACTCCAAAGAATTGTTCATATCATGCTGGGGTTGTGATCAAGTACTTGTCTTTGATTTAGACCTTCGTGTTTGGAAACAATCCATCAAAGTAGGTGATAATCCTAACGAGATGCTTCTGGGACCAAGTGGAAAGCAACTATACGTCTGCAATGCCAATGACAATTCGGTTTCAGTGATTGATTTAACAACAAAGAAAGTCATTGAGACTTTAGATGTTGCCTTATATCCAAATTCACCAACAGGATCCACTACCAATGGATTGGCAATAGACCCAAAAAAAATGCAATTATATATTGCCAATGCTGATAACAATTGTTTAGCAGTTTTTGACGTTAAAATTCCAGGAAAAAGTAAATCGAATGGCTTCATTCCGGTAGGTTGGTTCCCGACTCAAGTCAAGTTTATACAAAATAAAATCTGGGTAGCTAATGGAAAAGGAAATACATCATTGCCTAATCCCTATGGTCCGCGGCCAGTGAAAAATGGCGAAGAAGTACTTTTACATGGCGCGGATATCAATGCACCTAAAGCTGTTCAATACATAGGATCCATGTTAAAAGGTTCCATGACTGTGATTAATGCTCCAACCGAGGTCGAAATGTTGGGATACACCAAAGCTGTATATCGAAACACGGCTTATTCACCTTCTAAAGCAGAGTTAGCAGATAAAGAGGCCCCTGGATTTCCGATTCCCATGAAAGTTGGCCAAAAATCGCCCATTAAATATGTTTTTTACGTAATCAAAGAAAATAGAACCTATGATCAGGTTTTATCAGATGTCAAAGGGGGTAATGGCGACACAACATTGCTACTTTTTGGCAAAAAATATACTCCTAATCAGCACGCCATTGCAGAAAAATTTGTGCTTTTGGATAATTTTTATGTAGACTCAGAAGTCAGTGCAGACGGCCACCAATGGACGATGGGTGCTTATGCAACGGATTACATGGAAAAAAGTTGGCCAACTAGTTATGGTGGCAAAGGCGGTGGAATTTATGGTGATGCAGAGAAAAATGTAGTGATGAATAAAAATGGATATTTTTGGGATTTATGCCACCGTTATGGTGTGTCATTTAGGTCATACGGAGAGTTTGTAACAAATGGCAAAGCGAGTATACCTGTATTAAATAACCAATTTCACCCAACATTCCCCAGTTATAACCTGAGCATCATGGATACCACCCGTCTACGAATTTGGAAGACCGAGTTTGAAACGATGGTAAAAGAAAATCGTGTCCCACAGTTTAATACTTTGCGTTTGGGCAATGATCATACAGAAGGACTACGTTTGGGCAGACCTACTCCTTATGCACATGTGGCAGACAATGATTTAGCAGTTGGCCAATTGATTGAAACTCTTTCAAAGAGTCCAATATGGAATGAAACCGCCGTATTTATTTTAGAAGATGATGCGCAAAATGGAGCGGATCACGTAGATGCCCATCGAAGTACAGCCTACGTAGCAGGTGGATTCGTGAAACGAAATTTCGTTGACCATACTGCCTATTCCACAAGTTCGATGTTACGTACGATGGAGTTGATTTTGGGCTTAAATCCCATGTCGCAATATGATGCTGCAGCTATGCCCATGTGGCGCTGTTTTGACACTGTTGCTAGGCCTTTTGATTTTAAAGCCATTATTCCGGAGATTGATTTACGTTCAAAAAACGTTGCTAGAAATGAATGGCAGCGCAAATCTGAATTATTTAATTTCGAGAAAGAAGATACCAACAATGATGTGGCCTTTAATCTAGTATTATGGCACGGCCTTAAAGGTGATAAAACGCCATTCCCAGGCCCTACTCGCGCAGCATTTGTCTATCCAATTATCAAAAAAGAGGATGATGATGATTAAATAATTTTTGATGATATTGAACGATTTTTTCGAACTCGGTCGTATCATTCTTTTTATAACCTTCTATTCAATATTTTAATTATAACTTAATAATTATCAGTAATTTAACACCACGAAGTATGATTAAGGCTGTAATTAATTAGCGTTATTAACCAAACGCCAGTACACTCTTTCATATCTAGCAAAAGGTATAATCCGGATTGAAAAACATAGTAGCGCAATTATTTTGTAAAACGAATGCTTTTTCATGACCTCTAATCGCTTAATTATGAAATCAATAAATCCAACTGAGTGATAATTGATTTTATTTAATACTTTGAGGTCATTATTTGCTTAACTAATTTTTTCACCCGGTCAATGAAACAAATAGAAATATTAGCACAATCAGAAATCGGTTTATTAATTGATAAATTTTTTTCAACCTAAAAAGAAATAAATGAAAAACATTCTACAATTTCTCATAAATAAATTTGGGTATTCAATCATTAAAAGTAGTATTTATCAAGAATTATTGAATACTCCATCTTTCGTGAAATTGTGGAATAAATTAGAAAATTCTGAAAAAGAATTGATTGCACCTTATTTACACTTAAATAAAAGTCAATATTCACAAGATCTTTTTGTAATAAGTCAATTAAATAAAAGAACCATTCCAAATTATTTTGTAGAATTTGGAGCTACTGATGGAGTAAATTTGTCCAACACTTTTTTATTAGAAAAATATTTCCATTGGAATGGAATACTCTGTGAACCTGCAAAAGTTTTTCATAGTATGATTTCAAAAAACAGAAATTGCCATATTGATAAACGATGTGTTTATGATGAAAGTGGACTGCATGTTGAATTTTGTGAAACACAAGATCCTAATGAATTTCATAAAATATCAAGTCCTGAGCTATCTACAATAAAAAAATACCTGAATTCAAATGATTGGGCTCAGGCTATTCGAAAAGGAAATTCAAACAATTATGAGGTAGAAACCGTAAGTTTAAACGATTTACTTTCGCATTACAATGCGCCCAAAGAAATCGGTTATTTATCAATTGATACAGAAGGCAGCGAACTTGATATTTTATTAAACTTTAATTTCCAAGAATATAAGGTGTTTATAATTTCAGTTGAGCACAATTCAAACATTTCAAAACGCAATCAAATAAATGAGTTGTTAACTCAAAAAGGTTACAAAAGAGTATTTGATGATATTTTTGGAGAAGATGATATTTATATGTTAGAATAATTTATTTTATCATTTAATTCTGATAAAAAACTGTAAAAAATGGTGGCCCCGCTTGTAATCGAGTCGAGCGCGACCCCGGCCGTATCTAGCAATTGAAAAAATTAAAGGAAAATATATTTCCGCTCAGACGAGAGTCGAACTCGTATCTATGGTTCTTTCGTAAACTTCTGTTCAATATTGTAATACAACTTAAAATTGCAATTTAAGAGTTGCTGAGTTCAACTTATAAGTACAATTTTATGCAAAAAAAATTATATAATATTAAATAATAATAGTATATATAAATAAAATTTATAATTATTGTATAATTAAAAATCATTTAGATTCAAAATTTATGAAAATTTACTTTACTAAACACGTAGTTAGGGTGTTAATTTTTAGTGTATTGTGCTTATTTGCTCAATCGATTAAAGCCCAGACAGTTACAGGTAAAATTATCTCTAAGGAAGATGGTTTTGGTATACCAGGAGCGAATATCACTCTAAAAGGAACGAATAAGGGAACAAGTTCAAATGAGAATGGAACTTATTCGATCGAGGCAGTTGGAAACAATTCCGTTTTGATTGTTTCTTTTGTTGGATTTGAAACGCAGGAAATTCGTGTTGGAAACCGCAAAATAGTTGATGTATCATTAGAACCAAGCACTTCTACGTTAAATGAGGTGGTTGTTACTGCTTTAGGAATTAAACGCGAAGAGAAATCATTGGGTTATTCCATTGCCAAAGTGGAAGGAAAAGAGATTAATCGTGTGGCTCAAGAAAATGTGCTGAATGCCTTGTCAGGAAAAATGGCTGGTGTTAATGTCAGTTCCACAGGGGGTACAGGCTCTTCTGTTAGCATCGTTATTCGGGGTGCCAATTCATTAAGCAGTGATAATCAACCACTTTTTGTGATTGATGGTGTGCCGATCGCGAATACGTTAAACAATATAAGCCAAGTAGGAAATGATAACCGAGCGGATTTTGGTAATTCTATTTCAGGTTTAAATCCAGATGATATTGAAAATGTTACTGTGCTTAAAGGTCCTAGTGCCGCCGCTCTTTATGGATCTAGAGCTGGGAACGGGGTAGTTTTGATTACCACAAAATCGGGAGCTAAGTCAAGGAAGATGACTGTAACGGTTACTTCGAATACGGTATTTGACCAACCATTTAAATATTTAAAATGGCAAACTAAATTTGGTCCAGGTCAGTTTTCGGCCATTCCAGTTTCTATCACGAAGAATCCATTGTCCAATGCTTTTGGAAAATTAATCCAAGAAGAAATTGGGGCCACCTATGGCGCTGAGTTGGATAAAGGATACAGCGAAGTACAATGGAATAGTCCATTGGATGCCAACGGAAAGCGTGTTGCAACTCCCTTGATTTCCTACAAAGATAATGTTAGAAATTTTGTTCAGACTGGAATTACAACAAGCAATGGAGTTTCCATTGCGAATAGTTCAGATACCTATTCGTATCGATTGTCGTATTCAAATATGCAAAATCGAGGGATTATTCCCAATTCAGATTTGTTTAGAAACACGCTGAATTTGAATACCTCTCTAAAGGTGAATAAAAAGGTAACATTGAGTAATAATTTGGATATAAGTAGGTCATCTTCCAATAATCGACCAGCGTCAAATCGGGGTGCTAACCCTTTAGAGTGGGCTTATAACGTCTCACCACATATTAATATTTTGGATTTGAAAGATTATTGGATGCCTGGACAAACGGGTTTACAGCAACGCACGCCCTTCAATTCGGTCTATAATAATCCGTATTTTTTGGCTAATGAGGTTAATAATGGGTTTGTGCGAGATCGAGTATTTGGTAATGTACGTTTAGATTATCAAATCAGTCCTGAGTTTAGTTTAATGGGTCGTTACTCGCTTGATTTGTATAATGAGCAGCGTGAAATGAAAATTGCCAATAGTTACACGAATGATCCTAGAGGGGCTTATGGAAATATTAATTTGGGGAATTTTGAAAGCAACGCTGATTTCTTAGCTACGTATAAAAAAGACCTAAAAGATTTTAGTATATCACTTTCTGTGGGTGGGAATGCGCGCTACCAAAGGGGTTCGAATTTAACCAATGCCTCCAGAAGTGGTACAGGCTTAATCGTTCCTGGCGCATTTAATGTTCAGAATATCGCACCGGCTAATTTAGATTATTCGAGCTCTTGGTTCCAAAGAGGAATTTATTCGGGCTATGGATTAGCTAATATTGGATTTAAAGATATGATCTATTTGGATGTGACAGCTCGGAATGATTGGTCAAGTACTTTACCTGAAGCTAATCGGTCTTATTTCTATCCTTCAGCCTCTTTGAGTGTTTTGCTGAATGAAATAATTCCTATGCCGAATCAAGTAAACATGGTGAAAATGCGGGGAGGTGTGGCCCAAGTGGGTAATGACGCGAATCCTTACCAGTTGTTAGGAACCCTGGGCAATGCAGGTACCTGGGATGGAATTCCACGTTTAGGTACTCCAGGAACTTTGCTTATCCCGGATTTGAAACCTGAAATTGTCACTTCGTATGAAACAGGTTTGGACGTAACGATGTACAATAACAGGCTTCGTTTTTCTGGAACCTATTACCAAGTAGAAAATAGGAATCAAATTTTAAGCACCAAACTTCCTCCATCCTCTGGTTATTCATTGAAAAATGTGAATGCTGGATTATTGGTGAGTAAAGGATTTGAGTTTACTTTAGGAATGACTCCTGTTAAATCAGCTAATTGGAATTGGGATGTGAATTTAAATTGGACGCGCAACCGAACCTCGATTATGGAGCTTTCAGATGGTCTTCCTTACTATACCTTGTGGCAAGATGCTAAAGGTGGCGCTTGGACCTATGTGGGTGAGGAAATTGGCGACATATATGATGCTCAAATTGTGACGGTTAAAGACGCATCTTCTCCCTATTTTGGATACCCTATTTTGGATAAAACAGGGAAGTGGCAGTCTATTGATGCGATTAATACGAGAAATAAAATCGGAAATTTCAATCCTGATTTTATCATGGGAATGCAAACCTCAATCTCTTATAAGGGCTTAAGCTTGAATATGTCTTTTGATTGGCGCAGTGGTGGACAATTTGTGTCTCAAACCTACCGGTTTGGAGAGGAAAATGGACGTTCTCAACTGTTTTTGGATAAATTGATCAATCCTAATGGACTTGCAGGAGATGCATTGAAGAATTATTTAGTAGCTAACCAAGAAGATTTAATTAAAATTCATGGTAATTATTTTCCTTTAGTGGGTGGGCCGACTCCGGAGTACGGCAATTATGGGTTTAAATATGGTCCTTATACTTTTCCGCATGGGGGTGTGTTCATTCCAGGAGTAATTGCTAAAGGCTATGATGCTCAAGGAAATGTAACAGGCTATATTGAAAATTTAGGAGGACCTGGAACAACTACTTTGCCATTTGCTGGAAGTACGGCTTGGTCTTTCACACGTGCATTTTTATATGACGCGGATTATTTGAAATTAAGAGAAATTTCCATTGGAATTGATTTGCCACAGACTTGGATGAAGAAAATAGGCGTTCAAGCTGCCAACTTCTCTGTCTACAGCCGCAACATTATTTTGTGGACTAAAGCTAAAATCAATATCGATCCTGAAATGGCATTTCAGCAAGAGGCAGGAGTTCAAGGAGGAGGTTCTCAATTCAAACAAGGAATTGAGCGATATAACGTAACCCCTTGGGTCATTCCGGTAGGTTTCAAATTAGGTTTAACTTTTTAAGTAATTAATCAGCTCGTAATATGAAAAATAGATCAATTAAAATATTCACAATAGGAATTCTGTTAGCTTCGGCCAATTTTTCCTGCAAAGATTTAACGGTATTAAATCAAAATCCCAATGGGATTAATCCGATCACGGCTAATCCTAATTTAGTCATATCAACGGTCTTGACCGAAACAGGTAAATCATTTGTTAATTTGGGATATCAAGACTTAGCCGGGGTAATGCAGCATACCCAAAAAGATGGTTGGTCTGGAGGCCATAACACCTATGAATGGGGAGGTAGTCAAAGTTGGGCCTCGTATTATGACATCTTGCGTAATAACCAATATGTGTATGACCGCTCGGTCGCCTTAAATTGGGAAATGCATCAAGGGATTTCCTTAGTCATTAAATCGATGATGTTTGGATTAATCACAGACCTTTGGGGTGATGCGCCATATAGTGCCGCTTTGAAAGGTGCAGATGGTGGCACTGCGAATACTTTTCCAGCATTTGATTCCCAAGAAGCAATTTATACCGGAATCTTAGCCGATTTAGAAAAAGCCAATACACTTTTGTCAAAAAATGCCGCAGAGTATACTAGCACACCAGGGGCAGCCGATGTGTATTATCAAGGAAATCCAAGCAAATGGAGAAAGCTGGCTAATTCGTTGATGTTGCGTTTTTACATGCGTATTTCAACCAAAAAACCAGATTTGGCTAAAGCAGGAATTGAAAAAATCATGGCAAATGCTGTCCAATACCCAATTATCACTGCGATAGCAGATGATACAGCAATGCCATTTGCCGGAAATAGCAATGATGACTCTTGGCCTGCGAATGCGGTTTATGATGCAAGTGCGTCTAATTACCGACGCTTGAAAATGGCGGCTACATTTGTTAATAAATTATTAGAACTTAAAGATCCGAGAATTGCTGTTTGGGCTAATAAAGTTCAAATCCCATTAGTCGTAGATGAAAATTTGCCGAAAGGAACCGATAGAATTGAAAATGGAAAACGTCTTTTATCTCCCGATAAGGTCGTTGGCCGTGATGTAAATACAAACCCTGATTACGTGGGTTTGCCTACAGGTTTGATTGGTGGAGCTTCGTATAATTTGAGTCCTACCGCTGAGCAAGCAGCGAACAATCCACACGTATCTTGGCTAAATGACATATACAAACAAGCCAAAGGTCCTTTGTTGAGATCCCGTATGATGTCCGCTGCTGAAGTTAGATTTATTTTAGCTGAAGCCGCTTTGAAGGGTTGGTCTGTCGCAGGTGCCGCCAAAACTCACTATGAGGCTGGTATAAAAGCTTCTTTTGATACGTGGGGTACAACCGCCGGATATGCCACATACATGACTCAAAAAGGCGTGGCTTACGATGGAACACTTAAGCAAATCATAGAGCAAAAATGGATTTCTAGTTGGACCGCAGCGCAAGAAGCTTGGTTTGACTATCGCAGAACTGGATTTCCAGAATTAACTGTTGGCCCTGCCTCTATCCGTAAAGTATTGCCAGTTCGTTTCTATTACATGTTAGACGAGCGTAATTTGAATAAAATAAATACGGAAGCAGCCATGTTAAAATTAGAATCTACCATATATACCGAGGCTGATGGTAAAAATAGTGCTTGGTCTAAACCTTGGCTTTTGCAAGGTGGATCAAAACCTTGGTAAATGTATTTTAACTTTAAACTAATATTACCCCATGAAAAATTTAAAACGTTGCTATTATCTGTTTTTACTTTTTGTCTCTTTTTCTTCGTTTGCTCAAAATAAATTAACGCCAGAAAACGCCTTGAAAAGCTACATTGCCAATGGAGATGCGACATATTCTTGGGTACTGAAGGATTCCACCAAACTAGGTAGCTCCATGGCATACCAATTAGTTTTAACATCTCAGAAGTGGCAAAATATCACTTGGCGTCACCAATTGACCATTGTCGTTCCTGCGACCGTGAAATACGACGGGGCCATGTTGTTTATTACAGGGGGCTCTAATAAAGACGAACAACCCAATTGGAGTACGGATGATAAAATGTGGCCTATTTTAGCGGCTATTGCTTCTAAAAATAAAGCGATTGTTGCTTTAATTAAGCAAGTACCCAACCAACCACTTTTTGATGGGAAAACAGAAGACGAATTGATTTCATTCACGTTACACCAGTTTAAGCAAAATAAAGATTATTCTTGGCCACTTTTATTTCCAATGGTTAAAACTGCTGTTCGTTCGATGGACGCGATTCAAGAGTTTTCAAGCAAAAAATTACATCACACGATTAATAATTTTGTTGTTTCAGGTGCGTCAAAAAGAGGTTGGACTACATGGTTATCCAATGCCATCGATGACAAACGGGTGAAGGCGATTGGCCCTATGGTGATTGATATGTTGAACATGCCCAAAACATTGAGCTATCAATTGGACACCTATGGCGAGTATAGCATCCAAATCGAGGATTACGTGAAACTAGGTATTCCACAGGGTGCAGACACCCCAAACGGGAAAGCCATTACGACCATGGTAGATCCTTACTCCTATCGAGATAAAATGACGATTCCAAAAATTATTTTTATTGGGACCAATGATGAGTATTGGACGGCTGATGCCATTAAACATTATTACGATAAGATTCCTGGTAAAAATTTAATTCATTATGTACCCAATGCAGGTCATGATTTGGGAGGTGGAAAGCAAGCGCTTGAAGCGTTAAGTGCCTTTTTTGGACTAACATTACAAGACAAAGAATACCCTGTTTGTACTTGGAATTTGGCTAAAGGAAAAGAAGGTTTTGAATTGACCGTGAATGCCGCTCCTGGTGATTTACAAGATGCCGCTATTTGGGGCACAACTTCAGCGGATCGCGATTTCCGTAATAATTTATGGTTGACCCGCCGAGTAAAACCCGAAGGTTCGGTAGTAAAATACACCATTCCTTATACCAAAAAAGGTTTCCAAGCTTTCTATATAGACTTGAAATATAAGGATCCGAACGGTGGAAGCTATACAATAAGCACGCGTGTTTTTACAACGAATACCAAAGAAATTCTTTAGGTAAGGTAAGAGGTAAGAGGTAAGAGGTAAGAGGTAAGAGGTTTGTACGTCCCTGATATAGGTTGACCATAAAAGTCAAATTATATGAAAGTGAATTTACATCAAATTAAGAAATCTCGTAATTATTCAGAAGCATTTAAGCGAGAAATAGTCAGCCTGTATGAGTCTGG
>JBILRJ010000106.1:0-9048 GCA_044372695.1 Spirosomataceae bacterium | reverse complement strand
ACAAGTTCAGCAACTTTTCAACAATTTAGCTAATAGCGGATTTAAAGCACCTCCCATTCCTTGATTTTTGCTTTTTGATGTTCTTTTTTAACAATGGCATCCAATTGAGGAATTAATTCGGGGTGTTTTTGGGAAATATCCTTAGTTTCGTTAGGGTCTGTTTCCAAATCATACATTTCCCAAGGAGCATTTTTGTTCTTTTTCAAATTGGATTTAACTGCTTTTATATTGTTTAGTCGAATCGCGATTTGGCCTGATTTTTCCGGAAATTCAAAATACAGGTATTCGTGTTGTTTTTGATTTTCTCGCTTAAACAAACTTGGTAAAAAAGATATTCCATCTGTGGGAGGTATTTTTTGGTTGGTTAATTCTGCTAAGGTGGCAAGTACATCGTACTGAGTGGATGGTATTTGGTTGATTTGTCCGGCAGGAATAACACCAGGCCATCTGACGATCATAGGTTCTCTGATTCCACCTTCATACAAATCTTGTTTTCTCCCTCTGAGTCCAGCGGTACTTTGAAAAAATTGGGTGTCAACTCCACCTACATCAAAAGTGGCTCCGTTGTCGCTGGAAAAAAAGACAATGGTTTGATTGTCGATTTTTTCTTTTTTCAAAGTTTCTAGAATTTTTCCAACTTGTAAGTCCAAGTACGAAATCATTCCTGCATAGGTAGCTTTGGGGTTTTTTGTTGGAACATAGCCTTTTTGTCCTAAATAGGCGCTGTCGGGAAATACATTTAGATAAGGTTCAAGGGCATTTTCTGGAACTTGCAAAGATAGATGGGGCAATGGCAAGGGTAGGTACAAAAAGAAGGGATTTTTTTTATTTTCTTGAATGAAATGCATGGCTTTGTCCATCATTTTATCTACCGCATATTCTTTGCCTTTAAATTTGTCGAAATCCACATCGCTTAGATTTTTTTTACCTTGATATTCATGCACATAGACATATTTATTTTTCAAGGTATCCCATTTTCCATTTTCCCAAAGGTGCGTTGGATAGAAATTGTGGGCTTGTTTTTGGTCCATTAAGCCATAAAAATAATCAAATCCTTGTTTGTTGGGATCCCCCGTTCCATTGGCCATGCCTAAGCCCCATTTCCCAATGGCAGCGGTTTGGTAGCCCGCATTTTTCATGAGGTGGCCAATGGTAAATGTGTTTTCTTCCAATGGCATTTGCCCTCTTTCTGTTTCATCGCTGAATCCACCCAATTCGAAATTGCCTCGAATTTGTGAATGACCTGCGTGTTTACCTGTTAGCAGCATGCATCTGGCAGGGGCGCAAACTGGTGCTGAGGTATAATGTTGGGTAAATTTAATGCCTTGTTTCGCCATGGCATCTAAAAAAGGGGTTTTTATCAGCTTCTGACCGTAGGTGCCTAATTCTCCATATCCCAAATCATCTGCATAAATGTATACCACATTAGGTCGTGCAATTCGGCCAATTTCCCTGTTTTCTTTTCCTTTTTGTTGTTTCAAATCATCTCCTAATTCCACTCTTGCCTCCTCTGCGACTTGCAAGAGTTCATTTAATTTCTCGGGATATTTTTGTTGCACATCGTATCGCTCCCCGGGATCTCTCCTTAAATCATACAATCCCTGTTGAACAGGGAAGTTTTCGTTTACTTTTCCAGAAAGTCCATCATTGGAAGGTAAAAATCCTTCATAGGTTCTGCCAGGGTGAGGCAACACCAATTTCCAATTCCCTAAGCGAACAGCTTCTAAATTATTGTTTCTGTAATAATAAAGAAACTTTTTGCGAGGTTCCGCTTGTTGATTACCCGCCAAAATTGGCCATAAATTCACTCCATCAATTTTCTTTTTGGGTAATTTAGACTGCGTCAAATAGGCAATGGTGGGTAGGACATCCATGTTGGCAGCCAATTGATTGGAAATTTGGCCAGCTTTAATTTTACCTTTCCAATAGGCGATGAATGGAACTCTTTGTCCACCTTCATAAGTGGTTCCTTTTCCCTCTCGCAAACCTCCTGATGAGCCCGCATGGTTTCCATAATTCAACCATGGGCCATTATCACTGGTGAAAATCACCAAGGTGTTTTCTTCTAGATGATGTTTTTTAAGCGTTTTCATAATTTCTCCTACGGACCAATCGATTTCCATTAATACATCTCCGTACAATCCTTGTTGACTTTTGCCTTTGAATTTTGGGGATGCATTGATGGGAACATGTGGCATTGAATGTGGTAGATACAAGAAAAATGGTCGATTTTTATTTTTTTCAATGAATCGGATGGAACCTTGGGTTAGGGTATTGGTGATTTTGGATTGATCTTCTAAAGTATTCAAGAATATTTTAGGATCATTTCCTTCATAAATGGCCAAAGTGGGAAGGTCTTGTTTGTATGCTCCAATTTTAGTGATGGGTTGGCCTTCTAAATCGACTGGCCACATGTCATTGGAATAAGGTATTCCCAAATATTCATCAAAGCCATGTTGCATGGGCAGAAATTCTTTTTTGTCTCCCAAATGCCATTTGCCAAATATGCCTGTTGCATAGCCCTGCTCCTTCACTAATTCGGCGATTGTTTCTTCATTGGGGTTTAGCCCGACTGGAGAATTGGGAAATAATGCACCTGAGATACCGATTCGATTTGGGTAGCAACCGGTGAGAATTCCTGCTCTTGAGGCACTGCAAACTGCCTGCGCGGAAAGAAAATTGGTTAATTTGATTCCTTGATTGGCTAATTGATCAATATTGGGTGTTAGGTAATTCAATGCTCCGAATGAACTTAAGTCGCCATAGCCTAAATCATCCATTAAAATTAGGATGATGTTGGGTTTTTTGGTTTTTGGTTTGTTGGCAAAAATTTGACTAGTAAAAAGTAGAACCCAAAAGAGGGAAGATAAAAATTTCATTTAAATAGGATTTAATTACTCATTAAATTTTCATGGATAATAAATTTAGTGAAAACTCGGATAATGCCCAATTTTTTTTTGGCTAGCTTTGGCTAAGACCTAAGCATTTGTTATTTCATTAAATTATTCTATTTTTGCTGTTCAGTATGCAAAAGAGAAACCCTATTTTTCGTTTAATTGTGTTTTTGCCCGTCCTTTTTTGGTTAGTGGCACAACCTATGCGGGTATCTCCTAGTTCAGTTTCTCCTATTGAAACAACTGAACATTCAAAATCAGCCAAACAAAAATCGAATTCCCAGGCTACTTTTTATGCAGAACAGCAGGTTTATCAAGTTGCTGCTAGTTTAAGTTTGGATTTTCCCGCTGATTTTACATTCACTCAAGAAGTGTTTTCCTTTTTTTCGGAAAAGTTGCACGAGATCAAATTGCCGGTTCCGATTCACAGAACTCAATTATTGAACATTTTATTTACCCAATTTATTGCCACTCTGGCTCCTTGATGATTATTCATGTTCGAATCAATCATTTTTTCTTGTTTTAATTTTCATTAATTTCTATCAAAATGCGTTACAAAAGTTTTATTGTATGGCTGAGTACAATTATATCAGCACTATGTATTTTCTTCCTTTCTTTTACGTGGAAAGCAGGAGATTTAAGAGATCAAGCAGTTAAGTATGCTACCTCGAAAGATGGTCAGTTAGATCCATCCAAACGTTTACATTTCATTGACTCTTTGTGGAAGCAACCTGTTTATTTAGGATTTACTTTCCAAGAAGTAACCAATTATGCCTTGCACAAAGGATTGGATTTAGAAGGTGGTTTACATGCTGTTTTGGAGGTTTCTCCTGTAGAAATCTTGAGAGCTCTTTCAGGAAAGTCCAATGATCCCAATTTTGAGAAGGCTTTGTCTCAGGCGAGTTTAGCACAGGCTACCTCAACAAAACCTTTCAATGAATTATTTTACGAAGAGTTTTCAAAAGTAGCACCCAATCAAAAATTGGCTTCCGTTTTTGCTAATTCGGTAAATAGAGGTAAAATCAGTTCGACGTCTTCAGATTCAGATGTGAAGCGTGCGATTGATGCTGAGATTGATGGAGCGGTAGATCGTGTGTACAAAATTATTCAAGCTCGTATTGACAAATTTGGTGTAGCCAATCCCAACATTCAACGTTTACCGGGCTCAAACCGTATTCAAGTTGAATTACCAGGAGTTGATAATCCAGAGCGTGCTCGTAAATTATTATCTGGCGCTGCGAAATTGGAGTTTATCGAGTGTTATGAATTGAATGAATATGGTGCGGGATTGAACGTGTTAGGCTCTATTTTAGAGCGTGAGCAAAAACAACCAGCTGTTCAGGCAAGTGCTTCAACAACAACTTCAAAAGATACAACTGCCAATTCTTTAGGAAATCAATTGGCTGGAGCGGCCAAAAAAGATTCTGGAAAAGCCAAAGCGGATACCGCTGCGGGTTCAGCTTTAACAAAGTTGTTTTTGCCTCTTGGAAATGGTTTGGGAGTTTACAGAAAAGATACTGCTCGTGTCAATGCATTGTTCCGTCGCGCGGATGTAAGAGCTTTATTTCCAGCTAATTTGTCTTTTGCTTGGGCTGCCAAAGGTATTCCAGCAACAAATGGAGATGAGATTTTGACTTTGGAAGCTTTGAAAAAAGGTGAAGGCCAAAATGCACCTTTAGAAGGAGATGTGATTACAGATGCTGCGCAAGATTATGATCAAGCGGGTCGTGCAGAGGTAACGATGTCGATGAATGGTACGGGAGCTCGTATTTGGAAGAATTTAACTGGTGCGAACATTGGCCGTCGCATTGCCATCGTTTTAGATGGTTATGTATATTCAGCACCCGTTATTAATGGTGAAATTCCGGGAGGTCGTTCTTCTATTTCAGGAAGTTTTACAGTAGAAGAAGCCAAAGATTTAGCGAATGTGTTAAAAGCTGGTAAGTTACCTGCTCCAACACGTATCGTAGAAGACGCTTTCATCGGCCCATCTTTAGGAAATGAGTCGATTAATCAAGGATACATGTCCATGGGCTTAGGTTTATTGTTAGTGATCATTTTCATGATCGGCTATTATGGTGCACCAGGATGGATGGCGAATTTATCTTTGTTATTCAACGTGTTCTTTATTGCGGGTGTTTTGGTTCAAATTCAAGCAGCTTTGACTTTGCCAGGTATTGCTGGTATCGTATTGACATTAGGTATGGCGGTAGATGCCAACGTATTGATCAATGAGCGTATTCGAGAGGAATTGCACAAAGGTAAAGGACTGTTGGAAGCCATTAATTTAGGCTATGAAAAAGCATTAAGTGCGATTTTGGATGGTAACGTCACAACGGTTTTGGTCGGTGTTATTTTGATTATCTTTGGTTCGGGTTCTGTTAAAGGATTTGGAGTTACGCTTTGTATCGGTTTAGTAACATCTGTATTTACAGCGGTATATATTTCTCATATCTTAATTGATTGGATGGCAAAACGTGCGATCAAAGCGGGTAAAGAGAAAGAAATGACCTTTGAAACATTTATTTCAAGAGATTTATTCAAAGGAATGAATTTCGATTTCATTGGAAAACGTAAGTATTCTTATTGGTTCTCATGGGGTTTAATTGCCATTGGAGCCATTGTATTATTCGTTCAGGGTGGATTTAATTTAGGTGTTGACTTCAAAGGAGGACGTTCTTATGTAGTGGAGTTTGCTCAACCAGTGGAAGCTGGTAAAGTAAAAGATGCATTGAAAGACGATTTCAAAGGCATAGGTTCTGAGGTTAAAACGTATAATGGTTTGACGAAATTGAAGGTTACTACTTCTTATTTAGTTGAAGACGAATCCATTACTGCCAATGCCACGGTAAGAACTGCTTTGGAGAATGGTTTAAAGGAGTTCGCATCAGCATCTCCAAAAATTGTTTCGGAGTCGAAAGTAGGAGCAACGATTGCGGATGATATTTTGACGCAGTCATTCTTATCCATCTTCTATGCTTTAATTGCGATCTTCATTTATATCTTGATTCGTTTCCGTAAGTGGCAATATTCTTTAGGTGGTATAGTTGCCTTGTTGCACGATACTTTAGTGGTATTGGGTATGGTAGGCATAACTCGCTTATTTGGATTCGAATTGGAAGTTGACCAAGTATTTATCGCAGCTATTTTAACTGTAATTGGTTATTCCATCAATGATACTGTGGTAGTATTTGACCGTATCAGAGAAGAAATCGGTGTGAATCCAGATTTAGGAAACAAAGAATTGATGATTAAAACCATCAACGAATCTATTAACCATACTATGTCACGTACGGTTATGACAGCTACTACGGTATTCTTGGTAGTTACGGTATTGTTAATTTTTGGCGGTGATGTATTGAGAGGATTCTCTTTTGCGATGTTTGTGGGTGTGGTCTTCGGAGCTTATTCATCTATTTTCGTAGCTGCGCCTATCGTGATTGATTTGGGTACTTCTACTAAGGAGCAGAAGAAAAAATAGTTTTATTTATGAGTTATGAGTGATGGGTTATGAATTATTTTTCAATGCTCATCATTCATCATTCATAACTCATAATTCATAATTTAAATCTTAACACTATGAACAACAGTATTTGGAGAAAAAAACCGATGCACATGTTTGAGCAAGACATTCAAAAAAGTGAGCTCAAGCGCGTTTTAGGTAAATGGAGTTTAACTGCTATTGGTATCGGAGCGATCATCGGTGGTGGTGTATTTGTATTAACGGGTACAGCGGCACATTACCATGCAGGTCCAGCCTTGGCTCTTTCATTTGTTATTGCAGGTATAGGATGTATTTTTGCCGCCCTTTGTTATGCAGAATTTGCGGCGATGTTACCTGTAGAAGGGAGTGCTTATGCTTATGCATATGGAACAGTTGGCGAGTTATTTGCATGGATTATTGGCTGGGGATTAATTCTTGAATATGCTATGGGAGCCATGACGGTAGCTGTTAGTTGGTCAGGTTATTTCAATAAACTGCTTCATCTCTTTGGCATTCATTTGCCAGAAAATTTAACGAACGACCCCGTTTCTTATGGGGGTGCTGCGGTTAATTTGCCAGCTTTGGTGATTGTTTGGTTTGTAACTTGGATCCTTGTAAGAGGAATCAAAGAGGCGGCTAGTGCCAATAATGTAATTGTAATTCTTAAAGTTGCTGTGATTTTATTTGTGATCATCATGGGTGCTTTTTATATAAATGTTGCCAATTGGACTCCATTTATTCCAGAACAAACTTTAGTGGAGCATGAAGGCGGTGAAATGAAACTAGCTTATGGATGGCGTGGTATCTTTTCAGGAGCCTCTGCCATTTTCTTTGCTTACATTGGATTCGATGCTGTTTCCACCCAGGCAGGAGAAGCAATTAATCCGAAGAAAGACATGCCTTTTGCAATCATTGCTTCATTATTGATTTGTACTGTATTGTACATTGCAGTTTCTTTGGTTTTAACTGGTATGATGAACTACAAAGATATCACCGGGGATGCTTTAAAAGCACCTGTGGCATTTGCTTTTGATGTAGCAGGACAACCTTGGGCTGTATTTGTGATTACCGCTGCTGCAACAGCTGGTTTATTGTCTGTTATGTTGGTGATGATGTTAGGTCAAACTCGGGTTTTCTTGGGTATGGCAAAAGATGGTTTATTGCCAAAATTCTTTGCTGAGGTTCATCCTACGTTAAAAACACCTTGGAAATCGACCATTTTGGTTGGAGCTGTTGTTTCCATCGTGGCAGGATTTACCCCCATTTCTTTATTAGGTGATATGACGAGCTTTGGTACTTTATTTGCATTTACCATGGTGTGTTTGGCGGTATGGATTCTTCGTTTTAGAGATCCGAATCGTGAACGTCCATTCAAAGTTTCAGGCTTAAATATCATAGCACCTTTAGGGATCGTGGTTAACACATTATTAATGTTAATGTTAGGAACTACTGCTCAAATTTTTGCTTTAGCTTGGTTGGCATTTGGTTTGGTTGTTTATTTCATATATGGAAGACCTAGATCACATCTGAATACAAGAGAATAATTTTTATATTATTTGGGAAAGCTGGAACGAAAGTTCCAGCTTTTTTTTGACTTTTAATTCCCCCTTTTTTGGCGTATTTTTGCACCTTAATTTTTTAATGTACAGCAAATGAGTCAGATTGATATTGAAATTGCAAAACGGAGAACTTTTGGTATTATTTCTCACCCCGATGCTGGAAAAACAACACTAACAGAAAAATTACTGCTTTTTGGTGGGGCTATTCAAACTGCGGGTGCCGTTAAATCCAATAAAATTAAAAAAGGAGCCACTTCCGATTTTATGGAAATCGAAAGACAAAGAGGTATTTCCGTGGCTACTTCGGTGATGACTTTCGAGTACAATCAGTTGAAAATCAATATTCTTGATACTCCTGGTCACAAAGACTTCGCGGAGGATACGTATCGTACCTTAACAGCCGTCGATTCAGTTATTTTGGTGATCGACTGTGTGAAGGGTGTAGAAGAGCAAACAGAGCGCTTAATGGAGGTTTGTCGGATGCGTAAAACTCCAGTTATTATTTTTATCAATAAAATGGACCGTGAAGGTCAAAATCCATTTGATTTATTGGATGAATTGGAACAGAAATTGTCTATCCAAGTTCGACCTTTGACTTGGCCCATCAACATGGGATCAAATTTTAAAGGAGTTTATCATTTATTGGATAGGTCGCTGAATCTGTTCTCTGCCAATAAAACTAAGATTGAAAAAGAAGTATATGCGGTAGATATTGAATCTGCTGAATTAGATACAAGAGTAGGGGACAGGGATGCGAAACAATTACGAGAGGATGTTGAGCTAATCGATGGTGTCTATGAACCTTTTAACCGAGATACCTATTTAGATGGGGATATTGCTCCTGTATTTTTTGGTTCTGCGGTCAATAATTTTGGGGTTCAAGAGTTATTGGACACCTTTACTCGTATCGCTCCACCCACTCAACGTAGAGGTACAGACGTACGAATTGTAGAACCCAATGAAAAGAAATTTACGGGTTTTGTTTTTAAAATTCATGCCAATTTAGATCCTAAACACCGCGATCGTATTGCCTTTTTGAGAATTTGCTCTGGAACGTTTCATCGGAATACTTTTTACCAACATATCCGTTTGAAGAAAAATGTCCGTTTTT